>CAYVXI010000026.1:0-2744 GCA_964455595.1 uncultured Candidatus Saccharibacteria bacterium
GTTTTGGTTATGCTCAAGTCGATGGTGAAAAATAGAGCTATTGAAAAATTTGAAAAAAATGTAGCACCAAGCGACCAGATGGTGCTTGATGCTGTGTCATTGGAAGTAAAGCGACATAGAGATACCATTGCGCAATATGACAGTGCTGGCAGATCTGATGCGTCGGTGCATGAAAAAGACGAACTCGTAATTTTAATGGAATATATGCCACCACAACTATCTGACGAAAAGATAGCAGAATTAGTAAATGAAGCTATCAAAGCCATAAACCCACAGAGCGACAAAGATTTTGGAAAGGTTATGGCGGTATTAGCGCCAAGCATCAAGGATCGAGCAGATGCCACAGAGGTCTCAAAAATTGTCAAACAAAAGCTTTTAGGGTAAAATACTCTTGAGAACGCTCCCGAAAATGAAGCTTCGTGTTTTTGTAGAAATACGCAACACGACGAAACAGAAAGGACTTGAGGTTGCTGTAAAAAAAGCGATTGAAAAAACCGTTCCGTTCTTTAGAGATAGAGGTGTTTTTTCATTTAGTGTTGCATTGGTTGGGTCCACTGCAATGCGTTCGCTTTCTAAAACATGGAAAGGAAAAGATAAAGAAACAGATGTGTTATCATTTGGATTTTCCGAAAAAACACACGACAGATTTCCTGTTCCTGATGAAGAAATTGCTATGGGAGAGATAGTTATTTGTGTCCCGTATGCACAAAAACAAGCTCATGAACTCGACATTAGTATTACAAAAAACATTGCGACACTTGCTTGTCATGGAGCCATTCATTTATTTGGACTTGACCATGAACGTTCGCTGAAAGAATACAATACCACTATGAAGATTCAACAAGAAGTTGTGAAATAATAAAGTTTGTATGGCAAAGGATACTATCATCTGCGCCCTTGATATAGGGTCTCACACATTTAGAACTGTTATCGCCCAAAAACGCAAGGGAAGTGACCGGTTATTTATTATTGGTCTTGGTGAAGCGCCATCTGCTGGTGTCCGCAGGGGCGTATTAGTGGATATTGAAGAAGCTGCTGAACCATTACGTGAATCTATTAAGGCAGCAGAACAAGCATCTGGTTATCGAGTAACTTCTGCTTATGTAAGTTTATCTGGCTCACATATTTCATCACGTTATTCCAAAGGAATTATTTCTGTTTCCCGCGCTGATCAAGAAATATCACAAGAAGACATCGATCGCGTTGTTTCGCAGGCACAATCTATTTCTATGCCTCCCAATAAAGAGATTCTTCATGTGCTCCCCAAAGAATATATCGTGGACGGGGAAGCTGGCGTGAAAGATCCGCTTGGCATGCGTGGCATGAGACTTGAAGTTGCCGCATTGGTTATAGAAGGTTCTTCTCCTATTTTACGCTCTGTTGCAAAATGTATGGATCTCGTGGGAATAGAAATAGAAGCCCTTGTATTATCTCCTGTTGCTACGTCACGCGCGGTTCTTTCCAAAAGACAGAAAGAATTAGGCGTAGTATCGTTGGATATTGGTGGTGGCACTTCAGAGCTTGCCGCATTTGAAGAAGGCTCTATGATACATACTGCCATATTACCTGTGGGTGCTTCTCATATAACTAACGATATTGCTATCGGACTTCGTGTTGATGTAGATATAGCAGAAATGATTAAAATGAAATACGGCGTATGCAATCCTGACACCATTAATAAAAAAGAGCTCATCAGTATTTCATTGCCCGACGATTCAGAAATTATAGAAAATGTTTCACGTAAAGAAGTGGCAGAAATAATAGAAGCTCGCATGGATGAACTATTTGAATTAGTAGAGAAAGAATTAAAGAAATTTTCCAAGCAAGTAATGTTTCCAGCAGGGGTAGTACTATCTGGTGGAGGAGCTAAAATGAACGGTATTGTTGAATTTGCCAAAGAGCGATTGCGCTTACCTGCGCATGTTGGTTTGCCAGAAGGAGTAGATGGTATTGTGGATCAAATAGCAAGTCCCGAATACGCAACAGCAATAGGGTTGTGTCTTTTAGCTGACGACATGATGGAGCAAAAAACATCCGCAAGTATTTTTTCACGAAAGAGCGCCAACAGCACACAGAATTCGTTTGTTAATCGTTGGGTACGTATATTTCTTCCATAACAGAGAGCTTATTTTAATAACAGTTAGTAGCTGTATTGTTTATTATTAGCACTGGTTCTGTATTTGCCAAACAAGTGGGGTTGTATTACTATAGAAGTGAATTAATTGAACTATTTTTTTAAGTTATGTCTCGCTTAAAACCTGATTTAGAAACATTCGCAAAAATAAAAGTGGTTGGCATAGGTGGTGGTGGAGGTAATGTTGTTACCCGTATGGTAGTGGATAATATTAAGGGTGTCGATTTTATCGTTATCAATACTGATGCACAGGATTTACACCATGCACAGTCAAACAGCAAGATACATATTGGGAAGAACGTAACACGCGGTCTAGGCGCAGGGATGAACCCAGAATTAGGTAGACAGGCAGCGGAAGAGTCTCGCGAAGAAATACAGGAAGCGTTAAAAGGCGCGGATTTGGTGTTTGTCACATGCGGGCTTGGCGGTGGTACAGGAACCGGTGCGTCACCGGTCATTGCAGAAATTGCTCGAAGCATGGGTGCCTTAACTATAGGGGTTATTACCAAGCCATTTACTTTCGAAGGAGCACAACGTGGGAAACTTGCTGAAGAAGGATTATCGAATTTACGCCAAAGCGTAGACGCATTGGTAGTTATTCCAAACGATC
>CAYVXI010000027.1:0-4738 GCA_964455595.1 uncultured Candidatus Saccharibacteria bacterium
TGTATGCATTCTGAGGCCGAAGGCGGACAGAATGCGCTGGCAAAACCTTTACCCGCCTAAATTTTGTAAAGCAAAACTTTGGCGGGTGCTCAAATCTACCGCGCCCGATTTCGCATTGACGAGCTTGCCATATCACTACTCTAGTTTAGAAAGTATTTATTACTATGAGATTTTCTGGTATTATGAGATGGCGAAGTCAAGGCGGGCGGGTGGTAAAATTAACTTCGCTTACAGCTTGTAAATTTTAATACATTTGGCATGTTTCGTTTTTTATCAAAAAATTTATTTGAAGTAAATCCAGATGCGTTCGGTCTTGATATTTCCGATGAATCGTTTAAATTTGTTGAATTAGAATCTGTACGAAAAAATGTACGTCTGACGGCTTTTGGTTTTGGCGACATTCCTAAAGGAATGATTGTCGATGGAGAAATAAAAGACGGAGATGAAGTCGCGCGTGTATTAAAAGATGCATTTCAAAAACCAACTCAAGGCAAACTATCCACCAATCATGTGGTTTGTTCTCTCCCTGAAGAACATACATTTACCCGCGTTATTCAGTTGCCTAAAATGACCGAAACAGAGGCACATGAGGCGGTTCGCTGGGAAATAGAACAAAATATCCCGATGAATATCGACGATGTATATTATGATTGGCAACTGGTTGATTTGGGAAATTTAAGCATAAATCATTTGGATGTGTTAATTTCAGCAGCACCAAAGAAACTTGTAGACAACTATCTTTCAATGTTAAAAAAATGTAATTTAATGCCTAAATCTCTTGAAGGTGAATCTGTTGCTGTAAGTCGGGCAATTGTAAAGAATCTTCATAGTGATGGCCCTATTTTAGTAGTTGATTTAGGCGCAACACGTACTAGTTTTATCATTTTTTCAGGATCGACAATGCAATTTACGTCATCAATTCCCATCGCAGGAAATAAGATGATTACTGCTATTGCTGCATCACTTAAAATAGACCACAAAGATGCAAAACAACTTTTCTATGATATAGGGATGGACAAATCAAAGGATGAAATACGGATCTACCCTATTTTAGAGCCAATAGTTAATGATTTAACGGAACAAATAAAAAATTATATTGTTTTTTACGAGGGTCACTCTGTACACGAACATGCTTTAGTGGGTAAACCAGTAGCGGTACAAAAAATAATTCTCTGTGGCGGTGTTTCTAATCTAAATGGTCTCGCAGTATATCTTTCTATGGCTCTTAAAATTCCCGTTGAAATAGGTAATCCATGGGTGAATATATTAAAAGAACCGTTACGAGAGATTCCGGGACTTTCCTATAAAAATTCGTTAAGTTATACAACTGCCTTAGGTCTTGGATTATCTGGTATTCGTAAAATCAAATAACCATGCCCAGTAATACAACTTTGATTGCCCTAAAGGGCGCATACATGACTTATTATTCACTAACAAAGATAATGAAGCGAGAAGCATCCCTTATTCAAAAGGATATCTCATTTCATTATCAAAGTTGATATACTGGGTATGCTGACGCTTAATTTATTACCAGAACAATCTAAGCTAGAATATGCATTTGAACAGAGAAAACGACTCATTGTTTTTGTGTTTGTAGTGCTTTGTGGCATTGTGTTTTTGTTCGATGCATTGCTCGGGTCGGTTTATATATATATGAGATCTACACAAACTTCAATTGCCGATGATTTGGAATTACAGAAAATTGATGACAGCACCAAACATATTTTTCAAATAGAAAAGGACATAAAAAATGCAAACTCAGCAATCATCAGTCTTGTTTCGGTTACTAAAGAACGCACCGTTGCTGGCCCTATATTAGAAAAAATAGCATTTCTAGTAAAGCCCGGTATTTATTTAAGAAATCTTTCATTAGATGCAGTGCAGGGAATGGTTACTATAAATGGTTTTGCGACAACACGTGAACTTGTATTAGACCTAGAAAGCATGTTGAATGAAAGCGATTTTATAATACCAGGAAGTGTTACTAGTCCCATTACGAATATATTTACGAATAAAAATATAAATTTTTCTTTTACATTTAAGGTAAAAAACAATCCTTAAGAATATGTCATATAAACAGAAATTTCTCATTACCATTACCATAGTTATTTCTATCCTAACAGGATTGGCCTTTTTAGGTTATACGTTCTTCACCTATATTCAGGATTCTGAAACTGCTATTTATGCGTCTCGCGATGATATTGCACTTCTTTTAGCAAAGAAAAAGCAGGTTGCTGATATTTCAAAAGAATATGATTCTGTTAAAAATGCTATCCCATTGTTAGATGAAGCATTATTGCATAAAAACGACACTCTTTCATTCATTATTCTTGTAGAAAAACTTGCTACCGAGACAAATGTTTCACACAAAGTGGAGGCAGTGGTTGAAGACAGTACAGCAAACGGAAAAGGTTTACCCACAGCATTATTTAATCTTAATCTAACAGGTAGATTCAGTGATGTGTTAAAATTTATATACTTAATTGAAAATGCAAAACCATATGCTTCATTGCAATCAGTACAAATAACAACAGGAACAAGTGGAGTTCAAAGACCTGAAACAGAATTTTCTTCACAGGAAATTACTGCACACACATCTATTAAGGTATATACAAAATAAACATGAATATACACCCAATAATTTCAATTAGCGGAAGAACAGTGGGACATTTTTTAAAAAAGCACTACAGAACAATGTTATTTTTTGTGTTTATTATTGCGATTGTGCTATGGGTATTTATATTCTGGCAATATGTGTATCAAATGTCTTTGTATGACCCGCATGCGGAAGTAAGACCTCTTCCTATTAAACAAAAAGAACTTACTATTGTTATTGATGATTTAAATAAACGCGCAGAAATACAAAATTCTATCACAAGCAAAACATTTCCTGAACCATTTATTGAGCCACCAAAGGAATTAAAATAGAGGTATTCTATTTGATTTTTATCCGTTTTTCAGCTACTGTGTAAGAACTTTACACGAAGCTCCCGTAGTTTAATGGATAGAACACTAGCCTTCTAAGCTGGATGTCGAGGTTCGATTCCTCGCGGGAGCACCCACAAACCAGAGTTCCGCTTAGCGGAACACGGTTTGGGGTAGGCATGAACCGTGCTTTGCTCTGGTTCATGCCACCCTAAAAGTTGGAAACACAGGTTCGAGCGGTACGGTAAAGACACACCATGGTTACTAAAAGATTCGTGCGCACAAAAGAGGATTTTGTATGCGAATATTGCACTACTGAAGTTGTAGGTAATGGCTATACCAATCATTGCCCATTATGTCTGTGGGGAAAACACGTAGATATTAATCCGGGAGATCGCGCAAATACCTGTAAAGGCATGATGGAACCAAGAGAATTAGAGCAAAAAAATGGGAAATACCGCATCATTCATCGATGTATACAATGCGGAGAAGAAAAGAAAAACAAAACCGCACTTAATGACAATAAAGACATTTTGATTGGTTTGTGAAGTTGATTTTATGTGGGAAATCTGGTACTATTAGGAAGTTTTATAGTGTTTTATAGTGTTTTATGGTGGGCGTAGCTTAGCTGGTTAAAGCGCCAGGTTGTGGACCTGGAGATCGCGGGTCCGAATCCCGTCGCTCACCCCAGACGGTATCTAATATAACCGACTCCGGTTGAGTGGATACCATCACAGGAATCTCGGCATTACGTCGGGATTTTTGGGTTTTAGGGGCGACTAAGGCTTTTGATTTTCCGGCCACCACCGGGCTGAACTCCACCGCCATGTCGGTCACAATTCGTGGTTTCTGGCATTCTTTGTATTTCTCGGTGAAGATCAGACCCTCGGCTTGCATCAAGGCTCTTATAATTGGGCTTGGTATGACCGTCACCACTTTCTTATCGGTTACCTCGAACCGTTCCCAGTAGAGGCCAAGGAATAGTCGCTTCATTTCGTCCGGAGCTTTGTTATATGCCTCGTATGCGTTTCTTACAAACAGCAAGATGTCTTGGAGCTCATCAATCCGCATATTAAGCTTCTTGTCTTGAGCATATAGTTCGTCTTGTATGCCTTCGACCTGTTCTTTTATTTTCACTTTGATTCGGGTGAAGTCGTCATCTGAAATCAATCCACCGAATAATTTCTCCTCGGCCGTGTCGCGCTTCTTTTCCAGAATCATCTTTTGCGTGTTGAGGCCTTTCTTATCTTTGTTTATGACTTCTTTTCGACTGCTATATATTTTTTCAATCTTGGCGACCATTCGTCCAACGAATGTCGGAGTAAATTCAATCAATTTGAAAAGGTCAGCGATCTGCTGTTCCAAATCCCAGACCTCTACATACTTGTCTGAGCATTTGATTTGATCACCAGAGCGGTTGCAGTGATAGTAGGATTTATTTTTCTTTGGGTGATGTTCGGCGGTGTATCGTTGTCCGCAGATAGCACAGTAGGTCAGGCCTCGCAATATGAAATTGAATTTTTGTCGACGACAGGCATAGCGGTTATGTTCAGCCATGACCAGCTGGACCCGTTCCCATATTTCCTTGGTGATGAGCGGTTTGTGTTTTCCTACACCTACCAATCCTCTCCAACGCATCTCGCCATAGTAAAACTGATTCTTGAGTATCTCGATCATCTTGCTATGCGCGAGCCGTTTGCCAGCGTGAGTTCTAAATCCTTTCTTATACAAAGCATCACGGACTTCGTAGACCGAATAATCTCCAGTCACATACATGTTGAATGCTTCCTGAATAAGAGGCGCACGTTCCTCG
>CAYVXI010000028.1:0-3040 GCA_964455595.1 uncultured Candidatus Saccharibacteria bacterium
TTCATGGACTATGAAACATTTGGCGAACATCAGTGGGAAAGTACGGGTATTTTTGATTTCCTGCGTTCATTGCCAGAACATATTCTCCGGAATTCTGATAATAATTTTAAAACCCCTTCACAAGTTATTGCGACATACCCCGTAAGAGATGAATTAGATGTGCAAAGAGATGTATCGTGGGCAGATGTTGAACGTGACTTATCGGCATGGCGGTCAAATGCAATGCAACATGCGGCGCTACATAAAATTTATAGTTTACAAAATACGGTATTGGAAACAGGTGATAAACAATTAATAGAAGATTGGCGTAAATTACAAACATCTGACCATTTTTATTATATGTGTACGAAGTGGTTTGCTGATGGGGATGTACATAAATATTTTAATCCGTACGAGTCTCCTTATGAGGCATTTATTTCATATATGAATGCTCTCCAAGATTTAGAGCACCGTACAATAATGGTTGCACAACCATTAGAACAATTAGCAATAAATACATTATGATAAACAGATTAAATAAAACAAAAGCACAAGACATTACTCGAACAGTAGAAGGGCAAGAATGTTTCTTTGCATGTGACGGTGCAGTTTTTTCAAATATTGCCGACTTATGTTCACATATACGTAAGATGCCACAAGATGTATTTAACCATCATTGTAGCAGTCAAAAATGTGACTTTGCATTATGGATAAAAGACGTTTTACATGATGATGTTTTAGCCCAAAATATTTTAAAAGCAAAAGGAATGCGTGCAACTGTGGAAAGCGCCATACAAAAACGTATCGATCAATTAGCAAAATATATATAATGGAACAATACAAAAAACCAGATTTTTTATTTGAGGTTTCGTGGGAAGTAGCCAATAAAGTTGGCGGTATTCATACGGTTATTACTTCTAAAGCAAGAGAAATGGTCCTACAATATGGTTCGAGTTATTTTCTTGTTGGTCCTTATTTTAAAGAGAAATTGTCCGGTCAATTTGAGCCTCTTATAATTCCCGCATATTTTAAAAAAGCATTCACTGAAATAGAACAAGAGGGGGTTAAGGTTCATTTTGGAAAATGGCTTATTGATGGCGAGCCATTTATCATTCTGCTTGAATTTGAAGGCGTTAAACCATATGTAAATGATATAAAACGCGAATTATGGGATTATTATCAAGTGGATTCGTTGGGAGCTGGTATTGATTTTGATGAACCGGTGGCATGGGGATATGCAGTGGGCAAATTACTCAAACGGATAAAAGATTCTTTAGAAGATAAAAGATTCTTAGGACATTTTCATGAATGGCTTACTGGTTCTGCGATTGCTTATTTAGCAAAAGAAAACGTAAAGATAGCAACTGTATTTACTACTCATGCAACGGTATTGGGAAGAAGTTTAGCTAACCGCGGTGTCGATTTTTATTCGATGTTTGATCAGATAAATCCCGATGCAGAAGCGCGAACAAATTTTGTTTTACATAAACATTTATTGGAAAAAACAGCGGTGCGTTTAGCTAGCGTGTTTACCACAGTCAGCGATATTACATCCATGGAAGCTAAATATTTTCTTGGAAAGGCAGCGGACGTGGTATTGCCTAATGGATTAGATATCGAAAAATTTCCAACTATCGAAGACATCAACCGTAAACATAACATTCAGCGTAATCGTCTCAGAAAATTTCTGATGTATTATTTTTTCCCGTATTACAATTTCGATATATCACAGACGTTGATTTTCTATATGGCTGCCCGTTATGAATTTCATAATAAAGGCATCGATGTATATATAAAATCCCTTGCACAATTAAACGAAAAAATGAAAGCGGAAAAAAGCAAGAAAACGGTGGTTAGTTTTTTCTGGGTTCCTACAAAAGCAGGTGCCGTCAATCATAAGCTTACAAAATTCCGTGAGGTGTTTAATGATATTTTGAATTCTTTAGAAGAAGTGGAAGAAGAAATGGAAGATGCTGTTTTATATTCTCTCATATCCCAAAAAGATATTAAGATAAGCGAGCTTTTTGATAAAAGCATTATGTTATCGTTGAGAAGTAAAATAAAAGAAATGCAGTCCGAAGATTCACTACCACCTCTTGCCACGCATGACGTTGATCAGAATGATCAGATTTTGACTGCATTTAGACAAGCTGGACTAACAAACAAACCTGAAGACAGGGTTAAGGTTATTTTCTACCCTATATATTCTTCAGGGTCAGATGGTTTGTTGAATCTAGAATTTTATGAAAGCATTCAAGGTTCACATTTCGGCGTTTTCCCTTCGTTTTACGAACCATGGGGATACACACCTCTTGAAAGCGCAGCGTTGGGTGTAGCGTCTGTTACTACTGACTTATCCGGATTTGGCCAGTTCTTCAAAAAAGAGGTTGCAGGACAAGACTTTCCAGGCGTACATATTATTGAAAGACTTGGCAAAAACGATAACGAGGTTACAGATGTTCTTGCCGGCATTCTTTATAACTATACATTATTCTCTCGAAGAGAACGTGTAAAAAATAAAATTGCTGCATATACGCTTGCGGCTCGTGCAGATTGGGGAATTTTTGTTAAGAGTTATTTCGAAGCTCACGCAAAAGCGCTCTCATTGTTAAAATAGTTTTTAGCTATCACATTTATGTTGTGTTCTCATCAGTTTGGTACATATCACGTACATAAACAACTTGCGGAATGTCCGCAGTTTTTGGTACACAACCAGCATGGTGGATTTTTTTTATGGAGCGAAGCAGTTTCATCAAAGTATCAGGGTTTATGGACCCGTGTTGATGGGTCTATGTATAAATCTATCGCACAGATACGACCAGGGGTCAATCTTCCCGTTCTCAAAGCAACCAATTATCTTTGGGGGTTTACTATTGATCGTGGCAATGATTTTCATGAATTGTACTATATGGATCAGTATAGCGATTCATTGATATATGAGATGAAAAATCCGGTGCCGTTTTCACTCGTTCTTGATGCAAAAGAACAGTCCGATCAGGACGACTGGGGACGATTTTATACGGTTTCAGAAGAGAATGGGTGTTTAATAGTTTCTAAAATG
>CAYVXI010000029.1:0-6958 GCA_964455595.1 uncultured Candidatus Saccharibacteria bacterium
TTTGCAATAAGCTCTGCGAGGTCTTTCAATCGCACGTGTGCATCATTAATAAAATATTGGTTCTCGCCGTCACGAAACACCTTGCGCTTAATAATAACCTCTGAAAAGTCTACTGGAAAAGCTTTGTCCTGGTTATCAAAATGTATAGCAACCGATGCAATACTCATGCGTGACTTGCCGTTTGATCCGGAAAAAATTAAATCTTCCATTTTCTTGGATCGCACGTTTTTCATGCTTTGTTCACCCAATACAAAACGCAAAGCATCAGCAACGTTGGATTTACCGCTACCATTAGGCCCCACAATAGCAGAAATCCCCTTTTGAAATTCTAAAGAGGTGTTATGAGCAAAAGATTTAAAACCGTGTATTTCTAGTTTTTTTAGGTACATAGATGTTTAGAAGCTAGTAAATAGTAAGTAGAATCTAGAAGTTTTGGATTTGCATCTCATATTCTATTTTCTACTTTCCAGATTCTATTTTCTAGTTATTCCCAACCTAATTTTATTATAGCATCTGCGGCAGCATTTTGTTGTGCGTCCTGTTTAGAAACCCCCTCTCCTTCTCCTACCAACTCATCATCCAAATACACGCCAATCTTAAAATTCTTTGCATGATCCAATCCCCATTCCTTCAACACATTGTAATGAGGCGTAACTCCACGCTTATCCTGTGCCAATTCCTGAAATGTGCTTTTAGCATCTTTATATGTATTCTCAGCAATAACGCTAGTTAATTCGGGAATGATATGTACATGAATAAATGCATCGGTTGCTTCGTATCCTTTATCTAAATACAACGCACCCAATAACGCTTCTATCGTGTCTGCTAATATTACTTGTCGTGCCTTGCCGGTATCTTTTGCCTCTCCGCGTGAAAGTAATAAATAATCATTCAAATGAAGTCTTTGCGCAATTTGGGCAAGCATTTTTGCATTCACCAGCGCTGCACGCCAGGAAGTCAATTCACCTTCGGGATTGGGATATGTGCGATATAAAAAATCCGTCACCACTAATTCCAAAACAGCATCTCCAAGAAATTCGAGACGCTCATTATGATCCAATGAAAATTTAGGATTTTCGTTGAGATACGACCGATGGACAAAACTTTGTATAAGAAGATTTTTGTCCGTAAAATGTATATCTAAGTCTTCCTCTAATTTCGTAAAACGAATTGCCACGTGAGATGAATAAAGCCCTTTGCACTGCCAATGTCTTTTAAGACATTGCCAATCCAGAGTTCTTATCGATTAGTGATTATGAACTTTCTTTAGAAACAGATTCTTCCACAACGGGAGCTATTTCATTCATTTCTTTGTAAATAGTTCCCAAAACGCCGTTAATAAATCTACCTGATGATTCCCCACCAAACGTCTTTGCAAGTTCGATAGCTTCGTTTATAGCAACTTTAGGCGGTACTTCTTTTTTGTCGCCATATAATAATTCTGCAATACCCAAACGCAATACATTACGATCCACAATGGTTATTTGTTCTAATGGCCATTCAGGGGCACATTTTTCAATAATAACATCAATATCACTTTTGTGTTCCAAAACAGAATTGGCAAGGGCCGAAATAAAATCAACCTCGGGAATTCCCGGCGCGAATTCACTAACGTTTCTATCTATTATTTCTTTTAATTTATTTTGGTCGCGAGCGCCCCAAAAGTCCCATTCGTAGAGGGACTGCATGACAATGCTTCGTGATAGGTGCCTATTTGCCATTGCGAAAGTACAAAGAAAACAACGATTAGTTTATGATTCCTGTTTTTCCTTTTCCTCTTTTTTTACAGGATGTTCGTGTTCTTGACGTGCGAGTTCTTTTTCTTTCTTTTTCTTTTCTTTCTTATCTAATTTCGCCAAAACATTCACCGTTTCTCTGCCTTTGTAAAAACCACAGTTGCTACACATTATGTGCGCCAAAGTAGGACTGCCACATTTTGAACATGTTCCTGCGTGAGTAGAAGACAGCGCATGGTGAGATCTGCGAGTATCTCTTCGTGTCTTAGAAAGTCGTTTTGCTGGTAAACCCATAGTGTTTTAGTGTTATACGGGAGTGTAGGATTTAATTCTATTTGAATTCTACACTCCTTGAGAACTATAACGCATTATAAAAAAATTAGCAAGCCCAGCAATGGCGAGTTCAAGAAACTATTACAGCTGAACGGTATCTGGTATTTCTTCAAGCGCAGAATCTATAATTTCATGGTTTTGAGTAAATATAAATTTTCCTTTGAATTTTTTACCATCAAGAAACAGCGGTATCCAATATGTATCGTCTGCCCACATGTCATTATAGGGAATATTTTCTATTTCAAACCACTGCGGGCGCATTTCCTCTGTCTCTTGCGGTTCTCCTGTATATGATAGTATTTCAAAAATATGCACCTCAAGCATTACGGGATCTCCATCAAAAACAAATTCTATAATTCCTCTTTGTATAAGTTCAGAAACAATAATATTTCCTTCTTCAAGACATTCTCTTATTGCTGCTTCTTCTACAATCTCTCCTTTTTCTACTTTTCCACCAAACCCATTCCATCTTCCCTCTCCAAAACCGCGCTTTTTCATAGCAAGTAGAATCTTGCTTTCTGTTCTAGCAATACAGAGAGTTAATTGTTTTTTTGATGTTGTTTGTTGCATATTATAATCCTATTTCTTTTGCAAACGCTTCGTTATTAGACTCTCTACCTAAAAATCCTTTTACCAGTTCTATTTCTTCCATACTAGAACCTTTTTCCAAAATCCATTTACGATAATCCATACCTGTCTGGGTATTCAATAATCCTTCTTTCTGGAATCGAGTGAACATATCTGAAGAATATACTTTTGACCACATATATCCATAATACCCGGCATCGTATCCTCCCATTAAATGTCCAAAACCTGATGTATACAGATTATCTTCTGGGACACAAATGTCAAGCAATTCTCGGGTAAGTAAAGTATATATAGCATTGGGGTCTCCTTCAAATTTTCCTGTATGCAATTTCATATCCGTTAAACCAAGCACTAATTGACGAGCCGACCAACACCCCATCATATACTTTTTTGTTTCAAGTAACTTGTCCACCATTTCATCAGGAAGTTTTTTGCTTATATCAGTATAATGTCCTGAAATAAGTGCCAGCATATCTTTATCCAAAACCCAACTCTCCAACATCTGTGACGGCGCTTCCACAAAATCCCAT
Source organism: uncultured Candidatus Saccharibacteria bacterium (assembly GCA_964455595.1). Lineage (GTDB taxonomy): Bacteria > Patescibacteriota > Minisyncoccia > GWC2-36-17 > WO2-46-25 > WO2-46-25. The sequence continues at coordinate 3,188 of CAYVXI010000029.1, forward strand.
GCTACCGATGTTCCTGCTTGCGACTCATATCTGGCAGATGTCAGTACGCCATGTATAACATGTCCAAATTCATGAAAAAAAGTTTCTACATCTTGGATACTTAATAATGACGGGTTATCTTTTGTTGGTTTGGGGAAATTAGCAATCATTATAGCAAGCGGTGTTTTGTATTCTTCACCGCGATACGCTGTTTCGTATCCCGAAACAAGCGACATCATACATGCGTGTTTGTATTTATTATCACGGGGATACAAATCAAGCATAAAATACCCTACTAATGTATTATCTGTATTGTCTACCCGATATATTTCCACATCCTCGTGCCATACGGGAATGTCTTGAACTCGAGTAAATACAACAGAAAATAGTTTTTCATAGATTCCAAACATCCCGTTCTTTACCGTTTTAAACGGAAAATATTCCTTTATTTTTTCAGTATCTATTTGTAATTGTTCTTTTTTTAACTGTTCAATCGCCCAAAAATAATCAAAATATTCAATTTTGGAATGTACATCTCCCGTGACGCGCTGTTTCCATTGCGTAAGCTCTTTCATTTCCTTCTCTTGAAGTGGTTTTATTTTCATACTTAAATCTGCAAGAAACGCATTCACCGTTTCTGGATTTTTTGTCATTTTAGTCTCAAGTACAAATGTTGCGTGGTCTTTATATCCTAAAATCTGCGCGTTTTCATATCGTAGCGCAAGCACTTCCTGTAAAATTTCTTTATTTTTTTCTCCCCCCTTTCGAAGATATTTGTCATTCAATTTCTTACGTAATTCACCACTTTCTGCTTGCTCCATAAACGGCATATATTCTGGTGTATCTAACGAAACAATATATTTTCCTTCGGGTGTTTGTGATAAAGAATTAATATAGCGCTGGGACATTCCCTTTAACTCATCTTGGGAAACTTCTATAAAATCCTTGTGATTATCTATGCTTACCTCAAATGTTATTTTTAGCTCGCTTATTCTTTTTAAATTTACTTTGAGTTTTTCCTGTTTTTCTGGTGGAAGCTCAAACCCCATACGCCGATAATCACGTAGTATATCAGAAAGAAGTTTTTTATCTTCCCCTTCCAGTTTTTCGTTTTTCGCCTCGACAACTTTTGCCGCAAAATACATTTCTTGGTCGTATTCAATATCTATCATTTCTTTCTGAATTTCATTGATTGCATTTTGCGCTGCAAGACGTACGTCTGAAGAAGGAGACACTTTTAATAATGCCTCCATGTAATACACTTTTTCTGCGATACCATGATTAGAAGATTCTATGGCAACAATCGTGTTTTCAAACGTCCGTTCATTTTCAGGAATCGCTTTAATTTTTGCATAACGCTCTTTTTTGCGCGCAATTATATCTGCGGCTTGATTGCGTATATCGTCAGGACCCCATTGCGTCCATGCGAAATCTTCTTGTGTATATTGTTTTCTTGTCATTATTATATTTACCTTCCGTGACATTGTACGAATTTTTTATCCGAATCACAAGGACATAATTCTTTTTCATATATTCTTAATGGATCAGAAACGGGAAGATACAATGTTCTCTTTTTATTTCCACGCTTCGCCCAATAATAATCACCATGGGACCAGTGCCAGTATTCTGCATGATGATTTGAAAATCCGGCTCCTGCCATGGCGACACGGAGAATCGCACGGTTTTTCTTCAGATATGCCGGAAGTTTGGGGTGTTCGGGTGCCGCATTTTCTGCATACGATAGCTTTTTCGTCACCATCGGGATTCTTTTCCCCTGCGCATCAATGATTCTTATATCAAGAGCGCCACCCGTCATGTGTCCCGACGCTTTCTTTCCCTTCCATGGCGCGACATAGGTGTTTTCTATTGTATATCTGATCTGCGCTTTCGTCGATTTCGGAAAAAGTTTCTCACCGCGTCCAAGAAACCAGAAAAATATTTTTGCCTGAACATACGCCGGACGCCACGCATCTCTGATGACGAAATTCATCCCTTTTGGCAATAATTTCTGCGCCACCTGCAGTTTTTTTGCTACTTCCAGACGCACAAATGCCGTCTTTTCTTTTTTTAGACGCTCTGTACCCAGTATTATTTTTACACCAGGGCAATACGCACGCACATCTACAAGCGATTCCCTATTGTCGTAAAAACGAATCATGGTTTTCTGAAAAAAACATCCAATACTTTTCCAAACCCGGGCAATAAACGGTGAGTTCTCGCTTGATCTATGGTCACCCATTGATACTCCTGAGCCTTCCAATCTAGTGTTATCTCGTCGGCGGTAATTTCCACAAGTACAGGATGTACAATCCATACCCTATCTGAATCTTCATCTTTATTTTCAAAAACCTCACCTTCTGTCATTTGAACAATCTTATTTTCTGTCACACCAAGTTCGTTAAGTAGTTCCATTCGTGCTTTCTGCAAAACACTTCCACCATCATTTAAAAAACCCGAAACGCCATTCCAGTAACTCGGGTAACTTTCCATCATGGCGCTACGTTTTACCAACAATATTCTTCCTTCGTGTTTTACAACGCAATTAATAACAGGTACCCGCCGAATATTTGTGTAATCAAGCTGTCCTGTTTTTGGTGTGAATATCGGTTCGTCCATAGCTATTTAATGCTCGCCAGATAAATTTTACTGCATAAAGAACCTTTCTGCGCCGCATCTTCCAAATCCTTTGGAATTCCCCACCGCCATGCAACATACTGCGTAACTTCGGGATACACCTGCGGGACACTCGGCTCACCATCTATAATTTCCACCTCAAAATCTTTCATATGAAGCGTATATTCTCCTCTATCCAAATCTCCTTCTCCGATAAGTGGTCCTGTTTTTATTTCAACACCCAATTTTTCTTTTCCGGCACGCAATACGGCGTCTTCAAAAGTTTCTCCCTCTTTCAAAGTTCCCGCTGGCAAACCCCATACAAGGGGTAAGTTAGCATCATCTGCAGGTCGTTGTACAATCAAAAACTTCGATCTGTCTTTGTTATAAATAACGAACGAAACCGCATTTTTGATTTTTTTAGTATTATTTTCCATGGCATTTCTTATATTTTTTGCCGGAGCCACATGGGCACGGGTCGTTGCGGCCGATAGATTCTACATGTGCGCCACCTGACGGCGTTGAAGGTACTATATCTCCCTGTGGAACTCCTCCCAGAATCATCGGGGCGCTTTGTGTGTGCTGATGTGGCATTTGTTTTGGACTTATTTTGAAAATAGTGCCTGCGATATTATAATTCACGGCAGTTAACATTTCTTTAAACATGCGATGTCCTTCGTTTTTATATTCTACCAGTGGGTCTTGCTGTCCATATGCGCGCAAACGGACAGAATCCTGCATGTGTTCCATATTTTCCAAATGATCCATCCATAACGTATCAATGTTTCGTAACATGACAAGTCGAGCAGCTTGGTCTAAACCTTCTGGGGAAAGTTCATCTTCTTTTTCTTTATATAATTTTTCTGCACGTTCGGTAAAATACGCAATGACTTTCTCGCGTTTATCTCGTGGGTCTATTTCTTCTTCTTGTACTATTTTTAATTGTTGTTCAGCATCTTCAGGTAACGGCAATATTGCCTTCATGTTTTCTTCTATCTCCTGCATATTCCAAGTCTGCGCATATTCTTCTTGGGTATGCGTATTTGCGATTATTTTTGTGTGTTCGCGTACAATATCTAACACTTTTTCCCGCACGCTTTGGGCAAAAACTATTTCACGGCGTAATCCATACACCACCTCTCGATGTTTTGTCATTACTTCGTCATATTCCAAAACATG
>CAYVXI010000030.1:0-7055 GCA_964455595.1 uncultured Candidatus Saccharibacteria bacterium
TATTGGATGGTCTTACACTTCCGGGGAAATTGGCGGACTATTCTTCGCGACGTCCAGAAGAATCGGAACTGTACATTGTGGAGGGCGATTCGGCAGGGGGTTCGGCGAAACAGGGCAGAGACCGAAGGTTTCAGGCAATTCTTCCCTTGAAAGGAAAGATTCTGAACATTGAACGGGCACGGTTGGATCGTATCCTGTCTTCGTCGGAGATTCGCGCGCTTATCATCGCAATGGGCACTGCCATTGCCGACGAGTTTGATATTTCTAAATTACGCTATCACCGCATAATCATCATGACCGATGCCGATGTGGATGGTTCGCACATCCGTACGTTGTTGTTGACGCTTTTATACCGCTATTTCCCAGAACTTATTGCCAGAGGCCATATTTATATTGCACAGCCACCGTTGTATCGCATTCAATCCGGCAAGCGCGCCGAATATGCATATACGGACAAGGCAAAAGATATTATTCTTGCCCAATTGAAAGCTGCAAAAGAGGAAGCCCCTGCTACAAAAACAAAGAAAGCTGAAAAAGAAGATTCCGAAGAAGAAGTTGACGAAGGAACAGAAAAAGAGGAGAAGATACGCGGTGTGTCTATTCAGCGATATAAGGGTTTGGGGGAAATGAATGCAGAACAGCTGTGGGATACAACGATGAATCCCGCTAAGCGCGTGATGAAACAGGTGAATGTCGCGGACGCACAGGAAGCGGATAAAATATTTGATGTATTGATGGGGGCGGATGTTCAGCCACGCAAGCGTTTTATACAGACACACGCAAAAGATGTAAAAAATCTAGATGTATAATATGCGAAAAACCTTCCTTTCATTTGGTATTATTGCAGTTCTTTTAATCGCCGTTGGGTTTGCTTGGTCTGGTGTTTTCGCCGCAGATCCATGCCCACAACTTAATGCGAATGAATTTAATTTAAAAGGATGTAATCCTCTTGGTGGTAAGGGTGTTAATACTATTACAGACGTTGTGTGTCTTGTCACTCAGTTTTTGGCAGAAAAATTGATGCCACCTATTGCCGTGCTGATGGTACTGTGGGCAAGTTTCTTGTATCTGACTGCTGCGGACAAACCGCAAAATGTAACATCAGCAAAACAAATTTTGGTGTTTACCATAATTGGTGCAGGCATACTGGTACTTGCTCCCGCATTGATTGCGTTGATATTGACTATTTTCCCTCCAGCTACGGGTACGCCCACACAATGTAGTCAGTTTCATGCAACATCCTCATTTACCACGGTGCTTGCGAATCTCATCAACTGGTTTTCGTGGTTCCTGGCAGTTTCGTCGGTGGCTGCAGGGCTGTATTCCGGATTTTTGTATATGACATCAAGTGGCGACCCGCGTAATACCGCAATAGCAGGAAAAACGCTTTTTTACGCAGCAATTGGAATCGCCGTTGCCATCTTGTCTTTCAGTATAATTGCTATAATAAAAGGTTTTATTGCCCCATAATATTTTTTGTATATTGCTTTAAAAACAATGAAAACACTACCATTCTTGAGTTCTAGTCTGAAGCGCATCGCTTTTTTTGTATAGGGCGTGCACTCTGGGACTTCTATTTCCGTTTTCCTGCGAAACATCGTTTGCAGAACCGACCGTCGCCACGCTCCTGCGGCACGTCGCGGTCTTGACGCTCGCCACAAAAGTCGCCTTATGGCGACACCAAGCTTTTGCGTCTGCGCGACATTCCGCAGCCGATGTTTCGCAGGGAAATGTATACAAAAGGGCAACAAAAAAAGCGATGCACTTCAGACTAGAATGTTAGTTCGCTTTGTTGACTTTTATAAAAAAAAGGAGTAGGATACAAAAAGTGCCCATTGGGGCTTTTTTAATACCGAATAATCTATTTATAAAAACATGATTTCGCGTTTATTCAACAGCATTATAGTTTTTCTGCGTGAGGTACGCACAGAATTAAGCAAGACGAGTTTTCCTACTCGTGCAATTACGGTTAGATACACACTTATAGTTATTGCTTTTTCTCTTGTGCTGTCATTATTTCTAGGGGGATTAGATTTAGTGTTTTCTTATTTATTAACTACATTTGTCTAAAATACCATGTCACGTCAGGTACTAGAACAAGGAAGGAATTGGTATGCAATCCACACCTATGCGGGTTATGAAGATGCGGTTGCGCGCAATTTGGCCCAGCGTATTGAATCCATGAGTATGGAGGAAAAGATTTTTAGCGTACTTGTTCCAAAAGAAAAAAAGATCAAAATAAAAAACGGCAAACGCCAGACCGTAGAAGAAAAGATTTACCCCGGATATGTCTTGGTTGATATGGTTGTTACGGACGATTCATGGTATGTTGTGCGCAACACTCCTCGTGTAACTGGTTTTGTCGGTTCGGGAGTAACTCCTACACCATTGTCACCAGACGAAGTAAAGATGCTTCAGAAACGCATGGGTGCAGATGAACCGAAATATAAAATTGATGTTTCAGAAGGAGATGCAGTTAAAGTGGTTGATGGTCCTTTCAAAGATTACGATGGCAAAGTTGCCGAAGTAGACGAAGAGAAAGGTAAGATAAAAGTTCTTGTGTCGCTATTCGGGCGCGAGACACCCGTAGAGCTGGACTTTTTACAGATTAAACGAATATAATAATATAGCTTTCAGCTTCATTAGCTTTTAGGTTTCAGAGTGATTTACCTAAAAGTTAAAAGTTAAAAGCTAAAAGCTAATTTTATGGCAAAACCAATTAAAGCAATCATAAAACTGAATCTAAAGGCAGGTACTGCAAATCCAGCACCTCCAGTAGGAACTGCGCTTGGGCCCCACGGGCTTAATATTCAGCAATTCTGTCTTCAGTATAATGAAAAGACAAAGGATCGTATGGGGGAAGTTATTCCTGTAGAAGTAACGGTTTTTGAAGACCGAACATTTGAATTCATATTAAAAACTTCTCCTGCATCAGAGCTTATCAAGCTCGCAGCAAAGATTCAAAAAGGTTCTGCTATTCCACATAAAAATAAGGTTGGTAAAATCACAAAAGCTCAGGCTCGTGAAATCGCCGAAAAGAAAATGGCTGATTTAAACGCCTACGATGTTGAACAGGCATCAAAGATTATCGAAGGAACCGCTCGTTCCATGGGTATCACAGTCGAGAAGTAATTCTATTAAAAATCGTTTTTTACTATGCGGAAGAATCCCTATCCTGGAAAATTTATTGTTATTGAAGGGGTAGATGGAAGTGGAAAATCTACACAGATAGAATGTATCACGCAGTGGCTGAAAGAAAAAAACTCTCCTTTCAGTGAAAATATCCTTATTACACATGAACCATTCACCAGCGAATTCGGCCTGCAGGCGCGTGCTATTTTAGAAGGAAGAGCGCAACCATTTCAAGAACCGTTAGAATTCCAGGAACTATACGTCAAAGATCGAAAACGGCATTTGGAAGACATTATCATCCCGTATCTCAGACAAAAAGATGCGCTAGTCCTTTGCGACCGATATTTTCTTTCTACATTTGCATATGGCATGGGGCAAGGAATCGCATTTGATGTACTTATGGAGCTCCACCAACGTATTTTAGGAGATGAATTTATTATTCCTGATGCGACATTTATTATTACAACCGATGTGGATACGGCATTACTAAGACTGAAGCATCGAGAAAAACCTTTAGAGTATTTTGAAAAGAAAAAAAATGTTATGATGGCTACAGGTCGTCAATATATAATGCTCGCGGAAAAATTCCCCAACACGCATCTTGTATCAGGTAATCGTCCCATTGCGGAAGTTTCGGAAGAACTTTCTTCTATTATTGGAAACATGCTTCAAGAAAAATAGAGAAAATAACAGTATGCCCCGCCCTTTATCCTTTGCACACGGACGGAGCGTTATTTTCCCAAATAATCTTTATTTTCTATCTATGGACAAAGAGCGGGGTAAATACGAACCAGTCATCGGACTTGAAATTCATTCTCAGCTTGCCACCAAGACAAAGATGTTTTGCGCAAGTTTGAATTCTCCGGATGAAACAAAACCCAATACGCATATTTGTCCTGTATGCATGGGACACCCAGGGACATTGCCCGTACCCAATAAAAAGGCAATTGAATCAGTTATTAAAGTCGGACTTGCGCTTAATTGTTCTATTGCAAAGAACTCTAAATTCGATAGAAAGAACTATTTTTACCCGGATTTACCCAAGGGGTATCAAATCTCTCAGTTTGATATGCCGTTATGCGAACATGGCGAATTAGTTGTGTTTGATAAAAAAATTCGTATTACTCGTATTCATCTAGAAGAAGATACAGGCCGTTTGGTACATGATAAATCAGGCTCTAGTTTTGTAGATTTTAATCGTGCAGGTGTTCCGTTGATGGAATTAGTGACAGAGCCAGATATCAGAAACGCCGATGAAGCAGTGGAATTTGCAAAAAAAATGCAGATGATATTGCAGTATCTTGGTGTATCTGAGGCTAATTTAGAAAAAGGGCAAATGCGTTGCGAAGTTAATATTAGTATGCGAGAAAAAGATGCCGAATTCGGAACAAAAGTGGAAATTAAAAATCTCAATTCTTTTTCTGCCGTAAGAGAGTCCATAACATACGAAATACAAAGACAGACCGCACTGATAGAAAAAAATGAGAAAGTTGTGCAAGAAACGCGTGGATGGGATGATAATAAAAAAGCCACTATATCTCAACGCTTAAAAGAATCAGCACATGACTATCGTTATTTCCCCGAACCCGATATTAGTGAATTTGTGATAGGTTCAGTCGCGGATATATCAGAAGATGCTATTTTAGATATTGAAAAAATAAAAGCATCGTTGCCAGAATTACCCGAACAGAAAAAGAATCGATTGCAAAAAGAATTTGCCCTTTCAGACAATGATACAGAGGTTCTTATTTCTGATAAATATACAGCATCGTTTTTTGAACATGTCATTTCCGAGTTGGACGTAGATGAAGAAATAAACAAAACATTAGCAAAGCTCGCGGTAAACTATATTAATTCTGATTTGCGTAAATTATTGAACGAGACAGGAACTGAAATATCAAAGATGCGCATAACGGCAGAAAATTTCGCAGAACTGATACAAATGATATATAAAGGAGGCATTACATCAGCGGTGGGAAAGACCGTTCTTGCTGAAATGTTTGACACAGGAAAAGATCCCGGCAACATTGTTGACGAAAAAGGTTTAGCCCAGGTGAGTGATAGCGCAGAATTGGAAAAATCTATAGCGGAAGTTATAGCAGAAAATCCGAAAGTAGTTGCCCAATACAAAGCATGAAACATCAACACCATGCATTTTCTCATTGGTTAGTTGATGGCAAAAACACGCGGAAAGGCATACCCTACCATTGCACAAGATATATTTTTTAAGCTTCTTGCTTAAGAAAGGTTTTTACTAATTTTTCTGCTTCTTGCGAAGTGCGTACCCAGTGTATAGTAGGGGTTTTTCTAAACCAGGTCATTTGCCGTTTGGCATACTGGCCTATTTTTGTCTCTAAGATTTTTAACATTTCCTGTTTCCCCATTTTATCTTGCAAATAAAGAGATATATATCGATATTCTAACCCTATCTCGGAAAGTCTTTTCCAAGAAATACCTTGTTCATGTAGTTTTTTAACTTCATGAATCATGCCTTTCTTTACACGCTGATGTAGGCGAATTGTAATTTTTTTCTTTAGTTTGTCTTGTGGAACAGAGATACCAACAACAAGTGTATTGTATTGTGGGTGTGAAATTTCAGAAGGAATAGCAGAACCGCTGTTTGCGATAATCTCAAGCGCGCGGATGAGCTGGCGGCGGTTGTGTTTGTCGATGGTGTCTGCTCGTTTTGTATCTTTTTTTGCAAGCATCTCGAATAATTTCTCGGTGGATTTTTTTTCAAGACGCGCGCGTAATGCCAAGTCAGGTTTTACATCCGGATATGATATGTTTTCTATCAATGCTTTTATATACAATCCTGTCCCGCCACAGACTATGGGGAGTTTGTTTTTTTTAGAAATATCTCTAACAGCTTTGTCTGCTTTGCGTTTCCATTTCACAACATCAAAGATGGTATGTGGTGAAACGACATCGAGTAGATAATGTGCAATACCACCCATTTCTGATTTAGTAACTTTCCCTGTCCCAATATCCATTCCTTTATATACTTGGCGGGAATCGGAAGAAATTATCTCGCCGTTATATTTTTTAGCAAGTCTTATCGCCAGTGTCGATTTCCCCGACGCGGTGGGGCCTACAATGGCTAAAATTCTAGGTTTTATGTGGTTTTTGAGGAAAAGACTTGACAAAGTATATTAATATATGATAAAATTCACTCGTTAAATTAGTATAGCACTTTGTAAATTAAGCGAACAGCAGCATTATGTGGCAACCCATTCCTCGGGTAGAGGTTGTGTAATTGAAAGGAGATTTGTCATGAATGAAACTAGTAACAGCGTTCCCCAGGACTATTATAAGGATTTTTGCTTCGAAAAGTATGTCACCTCTAAAGAAGTAATACAAGAAGAAATGGACCCAAAGGGTTACGTGCCCGCCAACAAATACGCACTTTTATGTTACTGGAACGAATGGGATAAAAAAGGATTAGTTGTCGCCCTCGGATATGTTTCTGTTACGGAGGTCAACAACGACTGCCGCTATGTGCCGTTTATCTCCTGCGACGGGTCGGAGCGAGACCTCGGTTCTCGCCGTCGTCTCTTGTGGAATACTAATTGGCCTCCTGGTACCCATTTCCTCGGCGTTCGTAAATCTTAAGTTCTTGATTCTTGTGAACTACACCCTGCGTATCGTAATGATGCGCAGGGTCTTTTATTTGCATTAGATTTGAGGTGCTATTTCTTTTTCTCGATTTCCTGTTGCATGAGTTCCAATAGTTTTTTTATCTTTACCGCGCCCTTGTCTTTGCCTTTGGTGCGTACGGCTGCCGATTTTGATTTTACTTCCTTATCCCCGATGATGAGCATGTAGGGGATTTTTTGCTGTTCGCCGATACGGATTTTTTTACCTATTGTTTCGTTGTCGTCTTTCAATTCTGAACGTATGCCTGCCTCAAGCAACTGCTTGTG
>CAYVXI010000031.1:0-5417 GCA_964455595.1 uncultured Candidatus Saccharibacteria bacterium
TTGTAATTGAAATACCGCTTAATTCTTCCACTGCTTCACAAAACGCCAGCGAATGTCCAAAAGATGTATCCCCCGAAATATGCTCTGCTAAAGTGACAGCATCATTGATATTTTTCTGTTCGAATAATTTTTCCATTCCGCGATGGCTATAATATAATCGAATTTTTAAATTAAGAATCATCTCGCCAACCGCAGTGAAACGGAAATGTCCCGGTTCGATAACGCCTGCATGTATTGGTCCTACGGGAATTTCAAAGACACCATTCCCTTCTCCATGACGAAATGGAAATGACACGTTTGCTTCTGGTGGGCGTTCATTCCATGCAAAATCTTTACGTAATGGGTACGTATTTTCCGGCCAATTGTGATGATGCACGAGTCGTCGTATTTGCTTGTGACCGTGTTCGTCTTCAATAAATAATTCTGGATTACCAACAGGGGTAAGACCAAACATGTCTCGTATTTCTAATTCAAACAGTAATGCGCTCTGATACATTTCAAAAATAGAAGGAAATTCGGGTTTTGCCTCGGTAACACCAAGAACTAATCTAATGATTTTATTCTCTTTTGCCAAACCAAAAACCCAAGAAACAGTATATGCTTTAATCTGGGCTCGCTCGTCATTGCATACCATCGTTAATAATCTCCACTTGTTTTCGTGAAGTATTGTTACGATATCTTTCACCATTTCTTCACGAATATATATTGTCATTACACGTCCTTTTTCTTCAGGGTGTAATCCCTGAATTTTTTTTGTAATTGCATCTATGGTTGTCTGAAATGTCTGCATATTGTTATTGAATTATTACTCTTACCTGTTCTAGTAGGCGTACAAAATCTGGTGGGATGATTATACTGAATATGAGTAATAGAATTATGGTAAATATAATAGGTATCATGGTCAATGAATTTACTTCTCCTTTTTGCATTCCTTCCGGAGGTTCACTAAAAAGCATTGCGTTTGAATGCCAGAAAAACCCCGCAAACACAACTGCTAATGCAATCAACATCACAAACGCCAGAGGAGCCCATACTGATGAAACGCCTCCTGCAAAAATAAACAGCTTGCTGAAGAAAATTGCAAATGGCGGAAATCCTGTCATGGCCAGAATACCGATGATAAAAAATGCCGATGTCCATGGAATAACCTTAACCATGCCTTTTACATTCGCAATTTTACCGCTGTGATATTTCAGAAAAATATTTCCTGCAGTGAAGAACAGTAGTGATTTTGTCAGTGCATGATTTATGATATGCCATAAAGCTCCCAACAGTGATAGTTGCGTACCAAACCCAATACCCAAAGAAATAATACCCATGTTTTCTATACTGGAATATGCAAGCAAACGTTTATATTTACGCGCTACCAAAATAATAAATGCGGAAACAACAACTGAAATTGCACCGAATATCAAAAATAGATGATTAGTAAACTCATGCGATCCCAGTGCGCCATCGGTCAATACTTTAAATCGCAAAATGCTATACAACGCAACATTGAGAAGTACTCCTGACATCAATGCTGAAATTGGCGACGGGGCTCTTGTGTGCGCATCGGGAAGCCATGTATGCATCGGAACAAGACCCATTTTTACCCCATACCCAACAAAGACAAAAATAAATGCTATTTTCATCAATTCAGGGGGTAATGTGTGCGCCTGTCCGGCAATAGATGACCATGCAAGAACGCTTGTTGCGGTCATCCCCGCTTTCAGCGACGCATAATACGTTAAAATAGTGCCAAACAACGCAAGCGTGATACCTACTGTACAAATAATAATATATTTCCATGCAGCCTCTAATGTCTTTTCATTATTATAAAAACTAATAAGAAATGCCGTTGCCAGCGTTGTACCCTCAATGGCAATCCACATAACAGCAAGATTGTCGGAAAGCACAGCAGAAAGCATCGTAAATACAAATAGTTCAAGAAGTATAAAATATTGTCTAAATCTTCGCATGCCAATTATGTGACCTTTCATTTCTTCACCTATGTAAAATACAGAATATATCGTTGCTGAAAAACTAATGAGTGATATAAGCGAAGCAAGATATATTGAAAGTGCATCGGCCATTAATAGTTTTCCTGGAGAATATATTGGCCCAGAATGAATTACTGTTATTGCGCTAGTAATGGTAAGCACCATTACTACTGCTTGTGCAATACTATTAAACCACGCAATGTTCTTTTTTTCTTTTAAGAAAAAAGTTGCGATAGCGGAAAAAAATGGAATGGCAAGGATAAGTGATAACATACTATTTATTCTTTATTTTTTTGTAGACGACTCACATCTATATGATGGAATGTCTGGTTAATCTTAAAAATAAAAATACCCATAATAAGTAGCGCAACCAGAACATCGAATGAAATACCTATTTCAAGTATAAGCGGTATGCCAAATGTTGTTACCGAAGCCAACAGAAAAAGGCTATTCTCAATAATTAGCAAGCCAATCATCTGACTTAACGCTTGCGTTCGAGATATCATAATATAAAAACCTATAAACAACATTGCAAGCGCAAGCGTGATGGCTGTTTCTGAAACAGTAGCGTGAGTAAAATAAAATACACGATGTGTTAGATTGAAAGCCAATAGCACCAAAGCCGAGGCAATCACTAAAGATGTGGTTGTGTTTATATAAAACTGCACTTCCCGTTTTATGTTTATCTGTTTAATTAACCAGTAAAACATACCTGGAATCAACACGACTTTTAGCGCAAATGTCAGTAGTGCTCCAATATACATATGCGCCTCTCCCATACCAAATGCAATACTAATAAGAATGAGCACTAAAAAGAACGAATGAAGCATATATAAATTAATACATGCAAGAAGTCCCTTTTGCGTCAAAAAAACTAATGTTGAAAGAAGCATCAGTCCCGCAAAGACATTTATAATATTTGGCAATTCTGGAAAAATAAAATAAGATTCCATTTTTTTTATATGAAGAAACTGGAAATTAAAGCAATAAGTGACAGTGCCACAGCAATTCCGAGAAAATCAGGAAGACGGAATAATCGAAGCTTTGCTATGGTGCTTTCTATTAATACGATTGCAATGATTGCAAGTATTATTTTCACAACAAATAATAAAAGCGACAAAATATATGCCGGTACAGTTAAGCTTGTTGCAATCCCAAATGGGAAAAACACTGTAACCAATAAAGCAAGAAATACGGTTAATTTAATAGCGGAAGCCCATTCTATAAAAGCAAGTTGTCTGCCTGAATATTCCAATATCATTGCTTCATGCACCATAGTCAATTCAAGATGTGTGGCGGGATTGTCCACAGGAATGCGAGCGTTTTCGGCAAGCGCCACAATAAAGAATGCAAAGAAAGCAAATACATTGCTAATGAGAAATATATTTCCTGGTTGAGATAAAGAATTCGTAATAATATTTGTTAATTGCGTAGTCCCGTTAGTTACAGCAAGCGTAAAAATAACCAAAATCATCGCTGGCTCAGAAAGTGAAAAGATCATCATTTCTCGTGCTGAACCCATTCCACCAAATGCAGAACCGGTATCCAAGCCTGAAAGCACCATGAAAAACACTGATAATCCTAAAAGATATACAATAAGAATAATGTCTCCAAATGATGCAAAAGGAGAAAAAGAAAATAACACCGGGATAAGAAGCGCAATCAATACTGAAACTCCAAAAACTACAGAAGGCGTCATTTGAAAAATAAATGAAGAATGCTCTGAGGCAATAGACTCCTTTTGAAATAATTTATGGATATCATAATATCCCTGCAATAAAGGAGCTCCTATTCTGTTTTGTATGCGAGCTTTTAATTTTTTTATAGCGCCCCGTACTAACGGTGCAATAGCAACCAGTAGTATGCCCTGTAAAAGAATTATTAAAATTGATGATGTTGTGTTCATGGGGTTATACAAAGAAATATAACAACGTAACCAATGTTATAAAGATATATAAAAGATACATATTTAGATTCCCTGTTTGAATCTTTCGTGCCATTGACCCAATCCATAATGCCAGATGAGACAGAGGGTCGTATACATATTTTTCAAATAATGGTTCAATTTTTTCTTCAAATTTAATTGATGAAATAAGATATGATGAACCACTTAAAGTATCTCTTTCAATGTTTTGTGTAGGACGATATAAACTTGAAAATATCATTTTAAATGGCATGGCAAGTCCGCTTCCGGTATATTCCATACATGGCTCTACACTTCTCCCACACGCCCACGTTGGGGCGATTCGTTTTTTGTGCTTGCCCCATAAAAGAGCAACAACTCCCCACGCAACTCCTACAATGCCGAAAAATGCCAATACAATCCATAAAGGTGAAATTGTATTCTGATCTATATTGGTAGCATGAACTACAGACATGACAGATACATCAGCAATAACTGAAGATGATGGTATGTTTAAACTAGAAAATATTGGTGAAATAATTCCTGTGGCAAGAATCGGAAATATACCAAGAACAATACACAGTACCGCAAGAAACGCCATACTAATACTTGCGGAAATAGAACCTTCTTTTGCTCTTGATGCTTCGTTGCTACGAGGAAGCGCTAAAAATGTAATACTATATGCTCTTGCAAAACAAGAAAGTGCTAATGCGCTGGTAAGAGCCAACAGCGCAACGCTTAATCCAATAACAACTTGCACAAAAACTGAATCAGTAGTAGTCATATTTCCCAACAATCCTTGAAATACTAACCATTCCGATGCAAAACCATTAAACGGTGGTAATGCTGATATTGCCATGGAGCCGATGAGAAAAGTGATTGCGGTAACGGACATTTTTGAAGCAAGTCCGCCGAGTTTTTCGATATTTAAAATACCTACTACTTTATGTATTGAACCTGCGCCCAAAAACAACAAACTTTTAAATAATGCATGGTTGAGCGTATGAAACAACCCAGCAAGCAATGCAATAGCAGCTAATTCAGGATGTCCAGAAGAGATAAAGAGCATTGCTGATCCAACACCCATTAATATAATACCTATATTTTCTATACTAGAATATGCAAGAAGCCGTTTCAAATCATGTTGCATAAGCGCATACAACACACCAATTATCGCAGAAAGCGTTCCTATAATAAGAACCGTAACACCCCACCATGTCTGCATTGGGCCTCCTAACAGATCAAACGTAATACGAACTATTCCATAAATAGCGATTTTAATCATGGCTCCTGACATGAGAGCAGAAACATGACTAGGTGCTGCGGGATGCGCTTCGGGAAGCCAAATATGAAATGGCACAATACCAGCTTTAGATCCAAACCCTATAAATGCCAACACAAAAATAATGTCACGCATTAGTTGCGGCATTGTGGCACCTGCTGAATGAAAATCTGAAAACTGAAATGAGCCTGTCAGTTTGTATAATAAAAAGAACGCAACAGCAAGAAATAAAGTTCCCAGATGTGTCATT
>CAYVXI010000032.1:0-7169 GCA_964455595.1 uncultured Candidatus Saccharibacteria bacterium
ATCATCTATAAAGGGAGCGGTTTTATTTTTACCGCTATGTTTTCGCAAGATATTGAAGCTTTCATGCCGCATTGTCCAAAAACGCTCCGCTTCTTTTTGTGTCTGCATAATTTCCATCTGCAGGTGGAACTGCTTCATGTCCTGGAAAGCGGCCTGTGATTTTTGAGAAGCTTCCTCTTCAGTACTGCCGGTAAATTCAGCCATGAGCACAAGTTTTGGAAAACCACCTTTGAGCACCATGATCATCTCAGGAATAAATGAAAGACCCAATTTGATAAGACCTGTTTTCATCGCTCTGACGAAATCAGGCAAAAAGCGAAAAAGGAATTCGATCACCCGATCATCATATGTTTCAAAAGTCTCCGGCTTATGTATAAGCATTTTTTCTATAAGAGTCGAAAGAATTGTAAGGTCCCGCAAGAAAATAACAATCAGCTTGCGGTGTTCTTTCGGTTTGACCAGCGCAAATTCAATCTCGGTAAAAATGCCGAGTGTGCCTTCCGAGCCTACAAAAAGCCTGGTAAGGTCAAAGGTCTCTCTGTCCCAAACTTTCCAAAGGCCATAACCGGTGGAGTTTTTTGAAACATTGGGTCTGGCCGCTTTGACCGCATCGTAGTTCTTTTCGAGAAGGTCATGCATTTTGCGATACACGTCACCCTCCAGTGTCGTCAGCTTTTTTTTCTCTTCCAATTCCGTGCTATTCAACGCCTTAAACTCGTATTCGTTGCCGTCTGAAAGCACAATTTTCAAACGTTTTACCCACTGGTCGGTACTGCCGTAGGTAAGCGTCATCTCTCCGGAAGCATTGGTACCTGTCATTCCGCCCACTGTACAAATATTCCGTGAGGCAGGAAAAGATGGCATGATAACGCCCTTTTCTTTTGTAGCTACGTCCATATCGCGGTAATAGACACCCGGCTCGACAATGGCGCGCTCGGTAGTTACGCTCTTGATGTGATTCATGTTTGCTA
The DNA here is from genome assembly GCA_964455595.1 of uncultured Candidatus Saccharibacteria bacterium. Lineage (GTDB taxonomy): Bacteria > Patescibacteriota > Minisyncoccia > GWC2-36-17 > WO2-46-25 > WO2-46-25. The sequence goes on from CAYVXI010000032.1 coordinate 972, forward strand.
CATCAACAATGATAGAGTCGTTCAGCGCTCCTCCTGCCATACCCGTCCCCGCTGCCCGCGCAGTAAGAGAAAGGGCGGGGTTTTCGGCTTTGTTGTCTGAAACAAATGATACGAGTTGTTTGATGTCCTCTGCATCTTTTGGCTTTACCGCAAGAGCGGGAATAAGTTCAAACAAACTCGTGTCATGGCTATACGTAAAAAGCTCGTCATCCTTTTCGATGATTTCACCCTTGAAAAATTCTTTTATTTTCTGCGTCAGATCGTTCATTGAGTCAATAACTTTCTTTCATTATATATGCCATCACATATAAGGGCAAATCGTGTTTGTTTTTTGGTAATAAAAAAACCTTTGCCGAAGCGAAGGTCGTTTTGTTTTGATATTTGGTGGACTTGTAAAAAGTCCGAATGTGCTGTGTAAATGACGAATCACTTACAAAGCTAGTGTAGCAAACTGAGAGAATACGTCAACACTGTACCTGTGGATAACTTTATAATGCAAAAACAGCACGGTTTCTCGTGCTGTTTTTTTTAAGAGAACTTTTATTTTACCTTTCTTTTCTTCTGTTTTTTCTGTCATCTTTGTTACGTTAATTACGTATATTTCTAGTACGATTATAGAACTCCTTTTGGTGCATATACTTTAAAACGAAGGAACATTACAAATTTTTAAGTCTTGGCGCGTTAATGGCTGTCCACTAACGAAACGCTCCTCCATTAAACGACATGGGACATGCAAAATATATGGGCGTTTTCCCGCTTCAAAATCATATGTCGATAATCCTCCGCGTAATTCAAAATGAGGCCTATCTTCTATATCATGCTCCAATCCGCAATATGTACCAATAGCATCTAATGTATCCCAATCAATATCGAAACCGCGCCATCTATCCACTACATCAACGGCGTAGCCATAATTATGAATACTGCGCCCTGAAGGTGCTTCACTAACAATATGTCCATCCACGGTACGTCCCTGCTGATATATTTCTTCCTGTTCTGCTAAAGTACGAAATCCCGAATTAACGCGTAGCGTATATCCATACACTGAAGCCACAGGAATAAAACAACTATTCACCTGACGCATAAAATTACGGCTCATTTCTGTTGGCATAGGAGCAAGATATTCTTCCTGCGCGCGCACATCATCCTGACCCTGCATTATCATTGTATAAATAATAAAAGACCAACTGGCTATGACGCAGACAGCGGAAAGAAACAGTCTCATGTTTCGATTATTTTTTTGCATATCTTCACTATACCGAAACACCCTAGAGATGGGAAGAGTCTATTTATCTAAATCAAGAGTGTCGTCTATTCTAATTTGTTCTACAAATTCCGGGACATGACTTACCAATATCATGGCGCCATCGTATTTGGAAAGCGCTGTAGCAATAATAGGTAAATGACGAAAATTGATGTGATTGGTTGGTTCATCCAAAATCAACAATCCTGGTTTTTGCAAAACCAAACGGGCTAATGCCACCAAACCCTTCTGCCCTTCCGACAGGCTGCCGATATGGGTGCGCATCAGATCTGCCGTTATTAAAAACCCAGCGGCAACAGAACGCATCACTTCTTCTTCCTTTTTTTGCATCACCGACATAAGTGAATCATATACCGTGTCCTCAAAATTAAGCGTAGAAAAATCCTGACGATAATATCCTACTTTTACACCTTCGGCAATTACAGCGCTTGTCCCGAGCTTTGCCGAGGGGCCCTTTGCATGTCCCGAGGCAAGCGACTCTAACAAAGTACTCTTACCAATCCCATTGGGGCCCGAAAGCAATAAATGAGTATTTTTCTTCATGGAAATTTTTGCTTTGTGCTGAACGGATTTGTGGTTTTTTATAACAAAATAAGATGAAATGTTAAGAATCTCCCCTACCAATCCTTCTTGAAATGGTATGGTAAATGGCTTAATTGTTTTATCTTCTCTTCGTACATCCACTTTCGATTCTTCTAATTCTTCTGCTTTTTCACGCATACGTTTTGCAAGCAAACGCATCCTGCCTCCTTTGTTTGCAAAAAAGTTTGCCTTCTCTTTATTCTCTAATGCTTCTTTGGCAAGCCGTGCATTCTTGCTATTTTCTTTTTCCATCCGCACCGCGATTTGTGCCGCCACATCGAAATAATCCCCCACATACTGTTCCATTTTTCTCGTGTACACATCCAGATATAACACACCATCGGTAAATGAATTCAGAAATTCAGCATCGTGGGAAATAACAATTACCGTCTTTTCATATTTTTTCAAAAAATCAGTAAGATGCTCAATACCTGCTTTATCTAAATTATTCGTTGGTTCATCTAAAAGCAATAAATCGGGATTTTGAATAAGTGCCGATGCCAAAAGCAATCTTGCCTGCTGACCTCCCGATAATGCTTTTACGATTCGGTCGTGCGGTGTTTTTAAGTTTACCGCATCTAAAACAGCATCAATTTTAGGATCAATATCATATATTTTCTCAGAAAAGCATTTTTCAAAAAAATCTCTCACGGTCAAATGCAAATCGTCTCTAGCAATAACTTGCTTTGCTGTCGCAATGGTTAAGTTACGAGCGCTATTAATACTGCCATGATCCGATTTAAGCGTACCGGTAATTAATTGAAAAATGGTACTTTTTCCTGCGCCATTTTGTCCCATTAGTGTTATTTTCATTCCCGAACGTACTGAAAAAGAAACCTCATCTAAGATGGGTTTGTTGTGTCCGTATTCAAACGAGACTTCATCGAACCTAATTATCATTTCATCGCGCGCCATACTTCAATACAATAAGGCCTTATACTACCACATCTTTCCGATTTTATCAAGACTCCGAAGCAATAAGTGCAAGCTTTTTAGCGCGTGGCCAGCTTTTAATCTCTATTTCTCTTTTTAGCGCGTGGCCTTTAGTGCGAAACCGTTCGGTGCGCACGATCTTTTTCACGGGGTGAGACCGCGTATATGCCGCACCCTTCCCTTCGAGGTGCTGTTTTAGGCGCTTTTCCAAATCATTGGTTATGCCAGTGTAAATACTACCGTCTTCACATTGTGCAAGATAAACGAAGTACATAATACTAAATTGAACAACGGATAAACGCACTGTTATTTTTCTGTATAGGGCGGCAATGGGGACAACTGTCTCCGTTCTCCTGTGGCATTGATTCAGTACAACCGACGTGGTTCGGCGAAGCTCACCACCATGAGCCTGTCGAATGGTCGGGAAATACAGAATCAATGCCGCAGGAGAACGTATACAAAAGGGCAACAGAAAAATAGCAGTGCGCTTGTCCGTTGAATATATCTGTTATCACTTTGAGCGCGCAAACAGGATAAACCATGCGCCTGCAATAGCGCCATCAATAAACGACCACACCACTCATCCACGTCAAACCAATTGCTAAACTAAGAGCTTTTATATTGCATTTATTCATAGAGATAGTATTAATAGTGTACCACAAATCGAGTTTATTCTTTAAAAAAATAAACAGCTTCCGATGATACGAAAAGCCGTTTAAATTATAATTGAAAATTTTCAAGGGAAATCCCTAAGCTCTATATAATAACCTTTACTGCGGTTACTTTTTACACAAAAGCCAAGGTCTGCAGAATATTCATTGAGGGAACTGATGAGGTACCATATTTTTGAATATGCGGTATTTATATTTACATCAAACCTTTCCGCGATATCTTTTATTGTGATACATCTTCCATTTGCAGAAAGGAGAAATTCCAAAACTTCCGCAAAATCATTAGAAATTTTAATTTCGTGGCCAAAAAAACCAACACGGGAATAGCTTTCACTGATTTGTGTTACTGAAATAGCTATTTTTTGTGGTATAGAAACTTCGACAGAAACCGGTTGCGTGAAAATAACATTTAATGTTTTTGGATTTTTGTTCTTTGATAAACCTGATTTATGGATGATTTTCTTGCCATTTGGTTTTTTTGATTTGTGTGACTGTGTTAAGATACCGTCTATAGAATCATCAGGTGGAAATACAGGTTCATCATCCAGTGAAAAATCTTCAGATTCAGCTTGTTCAATTTCTTTTACTTCTTGAGAAACCGAAGTTGGCAAAGAAAATGTTTTAATAGTTCCTCGTTTTTGCTCAAGATAAGTTTGCTTTGTTGGGATACCAAATACATTTTCCTCTACCCAACTAGAGAATTCTTTGTCACTGGGAATATTGCCGATATACACCGAAGCAGCCCCTGCTTTCAACAATGCCTTTGCATGCAAATTCTCCATGCCACCTGTGCGAAAAACAAGAACACGCAAACTTGGTTTAGTTATCAGAAGCGCCTGAACCGCACTTACCGGATCAACAGGATTTGGCTTGGAAAAAGCATCGGGGGTAAACAATACCACATCTGCATGAGACAGACCAGACTTAAGTGCACCCACAAGACCTTGAAGGCCTTGTGGCGGACATAACGCTTTGGTTTGCAACCCGCTATTTGAAAGCATTCCTGCAAATTTCGTTGCAACTTGAGATACCCCTGAAAGAACTAGAATTAGCTTTTTTTCCATGATTATTCTCCTTGAAAGTTGTGAATGTACAAAAACAATTATCAAAATACTACTCTTATAGACAAGAAATGTCAAGGATAAACTCGATAAATAAAGGATTATTGTTTTGTACTACATATATATCTATTGACTTTATTAAAATAATATGATACAATCTATTTTATGCTTTAGGAGTCAGTTTAGTCAGCTTGACTGTTATTGCGTTATTATCAATAACATTAAAATCACTCATATGAACGAAACAACAAACTGTGCAACATGTGGTAGCGATACCCCATGTGAACATACTCAGATAGAAACAGCTGTAGAAGCAACAGAAAAAGCTACTCAATAAGTTGTTAAAAAGTTGTTAAAGAAAATAGCCTCTCATGAGGTTATTTTTTATTGTTCGGTAATTTTGTCTTAAATTATTAAAACATCAATTAACCTTTATTTGAAAACTGTACATTCCCATGGAACACACCCCTTGTATCTTCTCGCCTGATTTTGGGATACCTAAATCAATAATTTCCTCTCCAGTTTGTTGTAATATTTTCTGAAACCCAATAGAATGAATAGATAACGAGGAGGAACAGTCATACGTTCCGTTTGTTTTCATAATAAGTTTTGTTGGTACTCCACTTTTAATTTCAGATTTGCGCGGAGAATACCCTCCCTTAGCATCTATCGTCACATATTGTACTCCATCTTTTATATCAACATTCTGAGACTGTGCGCCATCTTCTGTTTGTGAAGACGTTGAATTTTCCGAGGTAAAATAAATTGCCCCGCCAATGAGAATAATACTGACCGTAACTGACACGATTATGTTTTTTTGCATACACCAACAGAATTATATATTAAATAAAGGAGTAATTATACCAAGCCCTGCAAGACCTCCCAGAAGCGCAAGCAAACCAAAACCAATTACAATTACGCCAGCGGATTTAAAAAATAAAGGCGCGTGCTTTCCATGTGCAAACGATACTGAACCAAACGAAAGCAATAAAAGCACCGGCAATGTTCCTAAAGCAAATGCGAACATAATAAGAAACCCAGACATAAACGAACCACTACTTAAAGCAGAAAACTGCATTGATTGTGTAAAACCACATGGCAAGAAAAAAGTAGCAAAACCAATTATAAAAGGGGTAAATGTTTTATGTTCTATTTTTCTGAAGAAATTAAAAACACCAGAAGGCAATGCAATTTTATTTTTTGCAAACACACCCACTAAATTCAAACCAAGCACTAACATCACCAAAGAAGCTAACAATCCTAATAGTGCAGTAAAAGTAAAATTGATACCAATAGCGCTACCTATGGACCCAAGAAGTCCACCTAACAATCCAAAACTTACCAGTCTTCCTATGTGAAAAAGAGTTATGGTTTTAGTATCGTTTACATCGTCTTGCGCTATTTTTGCAGAAAGCGACAACACTAACCCCCCAACTATAGCAAGACAACTTGAAACTGAAGCAATAAGACCAATAACAAAACTCGTTATGGGGGTTGTTTTACTACCAATACCGAGATTTAAAATTCCAGATTTTTGCAACAAAAAAAATAATACAAGAAACGCAAGCCCGATAGGTATAGCCTTCCAGATAACATTATCCTGTTTCTTTTCTGCAATAACTTTTTCAACCGATAGTGTGTAGCCGTTTTGTTTTATTTTGTCAGTTAATAGTTGTGCTATTTCTTC
>CAYVXI010000033.1:0-2768 GCA_964455595.1 uncultured Candidatus Saccharibacteria bacterium
GGACGGATGAAACAATACGTAAAAATACTTTTAGAGCACAATATATTGGCTATAAAGATATTAAAGGAGTGGGTTTAAATTCAGAAACAGAAACATTCTTTTATCTTAAAACAGAACTTCTTCATTCTCGTTGGAAGGGAATACCTATTTACATGGAAGCGGGTAAACGTACCGGTGACGCGCGCAAGGAGATGATTTTAACACTCAAACACCCGCAAGTTTGTCTGCTTTGCGAAGAAGGTTCTCATGCGCCAAATAAGATTGTGTTTCGTCTTGAACCGAACAATGAAGTTGTTATTCATTTTTGGATAAAAAAACCAGGTTTTGAAAAAATTATTGAGGAAAGGGTGTTCTCTTTTTTTCTTTATGAAAACGAAACGCGAGTTCAATATGTAGAAGAATATTCAAAAATCATATACACCGCTATGGAAGGCAATCAGTCATTGTTTATTTCATCAGACGAAATTACAACCTCTTGGAATTTTATAGATCCAATCATTAAAGGATGGAAACAAGGAATTATTCCTCTTGTTGAATATAAACCAGACACTTTACCACATCAAGTTGATTATCAAAATATATTAGATATTCAAAAGAAAGTGAAAAAAGAGAAAAATGAAAGGATTGGTATAGTTGGTTTAGGTAAAATGGGAGCAAATCTAGCTAAACAATTGCATTCGAAAAAATGGGATGTCATTGGATATAATCAGGCAGAGAGTACGACCAAAAAAATAGTTGATGAAGGAATCATTGGAGCATATTCGATTGCTGAACTTGTGGATATGTTGCCCGCTCCCCGTACTATTTGGCTTATGGTGCCACATCAAGCGGTGGATAATGTTATAAACGAATTAATACCAATGCTTGATAAGGGGGATACGATAATTGATGGTGGAAATTCGCCATATAAAGAATCTGTGCGGCGTGGTAAAGAATTATCAAAAAGCGGTGTTGGTTTTTTGGATGTCGGGGTTTCAGGCGGCCCTAGCGGTGCTTTACACGGCGCTTGTATAATGGTTGGAGGTGAAATGGAGTTATATAAGAAATATGAGCGGTTATTTAAAAGCCTTGCTGTAGAAAATGGCTATGGTTATATGGGGAAATCTGGTGCGGGACATTTTGTAAAAATGGTTCACAATGGGATTGAATATGGGATGATGCAAGCCATTGGTGAAGGATTTGAGATTTTGAAGAAATCATCATATTCTCTTGATCTTCGTTCAATTGCTGAATTGTATAGTCATGGTTCCGTGATCACTTCACGGCTCGTCAATTGGCTTTCGGAAGCATACGTAAAATTTAGTGATGAACTTAATGCTGAAGAGTGCTGTTCTGCAGAAGTACAGCATAGCGGTGAAGGGCAATGGACGGTTGATACAGCAAAGGAGCTCGACGTACCAGTTGCAATTATTGAAGGAGCATTGGAGTTCCGAAAAAAATCAAAAGGCAATCCTTCTTATACAGGACGTGTCGTTTCTGCAATGCGCCATCAATTTGGTGGACATGATACATCTACTAAATAAACAAATCATCATAGTTTTAGTATTTTAAGCATATGAAAATTAACGGCGATTTGCTATACTATATATAATTAATCATTAATATTTAATTGTATGGCGAAAGGAAACAATGCACAGAGGAAAGACGTGAAAAAACCAAAGAAATCAAAGAAAAAGTAATTTTATAAATTTCACCTAGTTATGGTGGGTATTATAAAAGGAAAAAGCGCTACCGTGAGGTAAGCGCTTTTTTTGTTGTGGACCGAACTTCATTTAAAATAAATGCGGGTAAAAAGAGCGAATGAAGTAAAGATGTATGTGGTCCTTTTTTATTATCGCTCATTTGCTATACGGTGTCAAATTATACTTATGCACAGGGATTATTTTCTGCGCCGCAGGATGAGAAATTCTCGAAGTGCTGGTAACAGAGAAACAATGATAATACCTAAAATAATAGGAATAAGATAGTGGTCAATATTGGGAACGGTGTTTCCTAAGAAATAACCAATACCTGAAAGTCCAGCTGTCCAAAGTAATCCCCCAATAATATTGTAAAATAAAAATGTTCTATAATGCATATGACCTATACCTGCAAAAATGGGTGCAAAAGTACGGATGACTGGCATAAATCGTGCAAGGACGATTGTCTTGGGACCATGTGATTTATAAAAAGCTTTTGTGCGTTCTAAATGATCTTTATGAAAAAAAAACGAATCTTCTTTTTTGAAAATAGAAGGACCCACTTTTTTGCCGAACGCATAACCGACGACAACGCCTGAAACAGCAGCGGCGAATGTAACTGCAATTAATATCGGTAAACTTAAATATCCTTGTGATGCCAAGAATCCAGCCGTGAATAATAAGCTATCACCTGGAAAGAAAAAACCGAAAAACAGCCCTGATTCGATAAATATGATGGCAAATAAACCAAGATATCCCGCAACTTTTACAATTTCTACAACATCAAACATAGCGTAATTTAGTAAATAATTTTCTAAGTTCTTCAGCAAATATAATAGAGGAAGCGACTATAATGATAAGCAACCAGTCGTATAATTGTAGCGGAACTGTTTTAAGGATATTTTGCATGAAAGGTGCGTATACAGCAGTAAGTTGAAGACAAATAGTGATAAGCGTCGCTCCTATAAGATATATATTAGTAAAAGGATTCATTGTGAATAATGATTTATCTTCAGAACGGCAATTCCATGCATTAAACCATTGAAATACCGCAAGAACAGTTAGTGCAATAGTCATTGCTTTTTGTAG
>CAYVXI010000034.1:0-7401 GCA_964455595.1 uncultured Candidatus Saccharibacteria bacterium
AATATGGTAACTAACGTCATTTTAAATGATAGCAAATACAAGACTTATTACAAGTGCGAAATAATTCCTCTTTAATTATTCTTGCTAAATATGCTTATTTAACGGTAAGATAGATTCATGCTAGAACACACATTCGAAGAAAAAAACCAACGGGAAAAGTTTGAAGAGCTACGACATAAAGAAGAGGAGGAGGCCGCACAACGCATGGCTGGTCAAACCGGAATTCCTTACGCAGACCTTTCTAAACAAACAGTGAACATGGAGGCGCTGGGGGTTGTTGACGAAGACTCGGCAAAACGCGCTTACCTCGCGGTTATTCATAAAACGGGCTCTAACTTAAAAATTGCCGTAAAAAACCCCAAAAACCCACAAACAATGCTTTCTATAGAAAACCTGAAAAACAAAGGTTTTATTGTGGACTTGTTTTTGGTTTCTCAACGCAGTTTAGAAAAGGCATGGGGTTTTTATGGAATGCTCCCTCAAGAAAAAGAAGACGTCTCCGGCACTGTAGAAATTACACCGGAAAATCTGGAAAAACTACAAGAGGAGATTAAGTTTATTGACGACTTTAAAGATATATATAACCGCGCTGTATTAAAAAACGCGACAGCGGTGCTTGAACTTGTTATCGCGGGCTCTCTTTCATTGGACAGTTCAGATATTCACATTGAGCCACAAGAAGACAAGGTAACTGTTCGGTTTCGTATCGATGGCGTACTGCAAGAAGTTGCAACGCTTGATCCAAAATTTTACCAACTCTTAAACAATCGGCTTAAACTGCTTTCCAAAATGAAACTGAACATTAAAGACGCACCGCAAGACGGGCGCTTTTCCATAATCGCAAACAAAAAATCAATCGAAGTAAGAACCTCTATATTGCCGGGCCCTAACGGGGAATCTATTGTTATGCGTATTCTAAATCCTAAGGCAATCTCTATTTCAATAGAGCAATTAGGGGTTTTGAGTCATGATTTGGAGACCATTAAACAGGAATTGAAAAAACCAAACGGACTTATTCTTGTTACTGGTCCAACGGGATCGGGAAAAACAACGACACTCTATGCCTTTATTAAGAAAATTAATACCCCGGGAATAAAAGTCATCACCATAGAAGACCCTATTGAATATCACATAGAAGGTATTTCACAAAGCCAAACTAACCTAGAAAGCGGTTATACATTTACATCTGGGCTTCGTTCAATTTTACGCCAAGACCCCGACGTTTTGCTTGTTGGTGAAGTCAGAGATATGGAAACTGCCGACATTGCACTGCATGCAGCCTTGACGGGACACCTTGTTTTTTCTACACTACATACAAACGATGCGCCAAGTTCAATTTTACGCTTGATTGACATGAAGTTAAGTCCCAATATTATTGCGCCGGCACTAAACCTGCTTATTGCGCAACGGCTCGTTCGAAAAGTCTGTGTACACTGTTCTACAAAAACAACAGTAACCGAAGAAGAGTTACAGAAATTCAAGACGGTTTTTGCAGACTTACCTATCCGCGTGACACCCCGACCAGTATCGCCAGAAACTCAGATTCCTCGCGCCGTTGGTTGTAAGATTTGTAATAATACGGGGTATAAAGGACGTATTGGAATTTTTGAATTTTTTCAAGTAGGATTAGAAGCAGAGAAAGTAATAGTTTCTAAACCAACACAAAGCCAATTGTTTGAAGTTGCGAAAAAAGGTGGCATGGTTACTGTTAAACAAGACGGTTTTTTGAAAATTATTGACGGCATCACCACCATGGAAGAAGTGGAAAAGGTCACTTCATGAGAAATTGATACGTCAGTGTTCTTTCCCAAAAGAAAAAACCCACTAACCTGCAGGCAAAAACTTTAGTACCAGGACTAAAGCACAGAATACTTCCGAGGAGCAAACCAGTGCGAACCAGCGTGTCCATAGCTAAGAAATACCCCCATTTAAGGTCAACTTAGGATAAAACCTTAATTGCCTACAGGTTAGTGAGTTCTCGTTTTTAAAAGTAGTAAAGATGTTTTTTTCATCTTTAGCTCTATTAGTATATCAGACTTTTTAAGTCTTGTCAAGCCCCTCTTTTTATAGACCACACCTTAAGAAATAGCTGTGACGGTCTTTCTTTTTTTATGAAATAGGGCCATAATGGCCTTGTAAAGAGGTATTCCTTATTAGGAGTCCCTATAATAGTCGAAAAAACCAGTTATGTCAAGTGACTTAATAATCAAAAAAGAAGACCCCACATTAGACCTTGCCTTACGTCCTGTGGTATGGGACGAATACATAGGACAAGAGAAGATAAAGAATAATCTTCATATTATTATCGAGGCAGCGCGTCAACGTAGCGAGCCTATTGAGCATATTCTTTTATATGGTCCGGCTGGACTTGGAAAGACCACGCTTGCTAATTTAATCGCGCGGGAAATGGGGTCTTCTATAAAAATTACGTCGGGTCCTGCTATTGAAAAAGCGGGCGATCTTGCCGCTATTTTAACCAACATGCAAGAACACGACATTCTTTTTATCGATGAAGTACATAGGTTAAACAAAACGGTTGCTGAAATGTTGTACCCTGCCATGGAGAACAACGTTCTTGATATTATTATCGGCAAGGGGCCTTCAGCGCGCACACTTCAACTACAACTACCTCGTTTCACATTAATTGCCGCCACAACCAAGGCTGGGGCGCTCTCTGCACCCTTTAGATCTCGTTTTGGGGCAACATATAAACTGGAGTTCTACACACCTGAGGAAATTGGATCTATCATTAAACGTTCTTCTCGATTATTGCAGGTAGATATTGCTAAAGAGGCAATAGCGGTCATAGCGCAGGCATCACGATTCACCCCGCGTATTGCAAACCGTATCCTCAAGCGCGTCAGAGACCATGCTCAGGTTAAAAACGCTAATGTTATAACCGAGGATTCAGCAAAAGAAGCTCTTGCAATCATGGAAATAGACCATCTTGGTCTTGAGTCTACCGATATAAAAATTCTTGAAACCATTATTACTCAGTATAATGGTGGTCCTGTTGGCTTAAAAACCATTGCGACGTCTGCGGCCGAAGAAATTGAAACCATAGAAGATCTTTATGAACCATACTTGCTTCAAATCGGCTTCTTAGCGCGCAGTTTAAAGGGGCGTATTGCAACCGAGGCTGCATATCATCATTTAAAGAAGAAGTTTCAAGCGAAAGAATCGCAGGGAACTCTGATTTAGCTTTTAGCTTCGTTAGCTTTCAGCTTTTAGAATATGAAAAATACAAAGTCAAAAGCAGAGAATTTCCTAAAAGCTAACGAAGCTAAACCCTAAAAGCTACCCCTTATGTCCGGACATTCTAAGTGGAAAACCATCAAGCATAAAAAAGCGTTAACCGACTCGAAAAGATCAAAAATATTTTCTAAGGTTTCGCGCATGATAAGCGTCGCTGTGCGCGACAAAGGACCAAAGCCAGATCAAAATAATGCATTGCGTTTAGCTATTGAAAAAGCGCGTGAAGTTAACATGCCGGGGGATAACATTCAAAAAATAATCGCTAAATATTCTGGCGACAGCAAAGAACAATTAGAAAGTATTCAATTTGAAGGATACGGCCCCAACGGCACAGCATTTATTATAGACACCATTACAGACTCTCGAAATCGTATATCACAAGAAATACGCCACATCCTTGCATCGCACGGTGGGAGCTTAGCAGCCCCAGGGTCTGTGTTATGGATGTTTGATAGGTTTGGCGTGATTACTGTTTCTTTAGACGGTGTTGCGTTTAGCGACTTGGAAGAAAATGCAATTGAAGCAGGGGCTCACGATATCGTCCAAGAAGAATCAAAAGCAATCATATTAACAAAACCAGAAGACCTGTATATGGTAAAAACCGCCCTAGAAGAACGGGGTATAAAAACAGAAGGCGCACAGCTTGAATATCGTGCAAAAAACACCGTAGATGTTTCTGATGATAATCTTAAGAAAAAAGTGGAAAGCTTATACGAGGAACTCGATGACAATGAAGACGTTCAGGAATTATTTGATAACATCTCTTTCTCTCTATGATTATAATGGGCATTGACCCGGGGGATACGCTGGTAGGTTTTGGTGTTTTAAAGGAAGAAAAAAACAACGTAACTCTTGTGGATTATGGGTGTCTAACGATTATAAAAGGAACCGCAGCGGAAAAATTACAAGACCTGGAAAGACAGCTTGGCACTGTTTTAAAAAAACACAAACCAGATATTGTTGGCGTTGAAGAGCTTTTTCATTTTAAAAATAGTAAAACGGTGATACGTGTTGCGCAAGCTCGTGGTGTAATTGTCGCGTCTTGCATGCGTTCTGGGGCGCATGTTTTGGAATTTACACCATTACAGATTAAGCAGTCTGTAACAGGCTATGGGAGGGCAGAAAAAAAGCAGATTCAGGATATGCTTGCTCGAATTTTTCAATTAAAAAAGCCGCTTAAGCAGGACGATGCATCCGATGCTATAGCGGCCGCTTGGTGCGCTTCTCAAAGCTACAAGCTTCTTCTCGCGCTTTCCTAAGAAAGTTTTCTTAGTACGTTTCCTCTTCTTCGTCTTCTAGTTTGTACTCATTAATAAAGTCCAAACTATCTTCCTCGGTATCGTCCCATTTGTCTACCGGTTTTTCACTTTCTTCTTCTTCTAGCCCTGCTTCTAAAAACTTATCTTCTGATGGTTCGTGCTCCATGTTTGTAAAATAGTTACTTCTCTTTAGAAACGGGGGATTCGAATAGAATCAATTGAGCGGAATGAATTCGGGCAAGATTCAAGGCGCAAGGAGTGATGCGTGCCCGGCGGTACGTGAGCGACGAGCAACGAAGAAGCTTGCCCGAATTCACCCGCCTACAGGGAAGCTTGAAAAATGGCTGATTTCTTTGTTGCTCCTTCTCAACGTGCCTATAGGCACACTTTCGTCGTCGCGTCTCGAAATCATCTTATTTTTCAACTTCTCAATTCGATTCTATTCTAATCCCCCGCTTCTGTTGCCACTATTGTATCAATTTCTCCGAAGGTGTCAAATCTTGATTTTTGTATATTTTGTGTTACAATATTTTTTATGCCTCAGAAGAGAAACTATCGTTATAAAGGAAGAAAAGTAGGGTTATTTAAAAAAACATTCCTTGTTTTTTTTATAGTATCTGCGACAGGTTCATTTTTAGTAGCGGGCTTTGTTTTGTATTTAATAAAAACACTTCCTGACCCACTTTCTATTACTTCACGTAAAATTGCTGAGTCTACAAAAATATACGACAGAACTGGGACAACTCTTCTGTATGAGGTTCATGGGGAAGAGAAAAGGACTGTTGTGCCGTTTTCTAGCATTTCGCAATATGTTAAAGACGCAACTATAGTAGCAGAAGATTTTGATTTTTATAGTCATGGTGGCATAGATTTTAAATCTATCGCGCGCGCTGTATTTATTGATATTATCCGAGGCGATAAGTCACAAGGAGGATCGACCATAACCCAACAGCTTGTGAAAAATGCACTTTTAACCTCAGAAAAAACAGCTATAAGAAAAGTTAAAGAAGCTGTTCTTTCGGTTGAGCTGGAAAAGAAATACACAAAAGAGGAAATTTTTGGTTTTTATCTCAACCAGATACCATATGGCTCAAACGCATACGGAACGGAGGCGGCCGCACAAACATTTTTTGGAAAAAACGCCGACAGCATTTCTCTTGCCGAATCGGCAACACTAGCGTCGCTTCCTAAAGCACCTAGTTATTATTCTCCTTACGGACCAAATAAAGATGCTTTATTGAAACGAAAAGATAGTCTTATTGAAAAAATGTTTTCTGTTGGCTTTATCAACCAAGAACAACGCGACAAGGCTATTTCAGAGCCTGTTGTCTTTCTAAAACAACATGAAAATATCAAAGCACCACACTTTGTAATGTTTGTGAAAAATTATCTTGAGGAAAAGTATGGGGTGGATGCGGTTGAAAACGGCGGTTTAATAGTAACAACAACCCTGGATTACAATCTTCAAAAAAACGCCGAGGAAATTGTTTTAAAAATTGCAACTGACAATGAAAAAAAATATAAAGCAAGTAATGCGGCTTTAGTTTCTGTTGACCCTAAAACAGGCGAGTTGCTGGTTATGGTTGGGTCTCGTGATTATTTTGACACTGAACACGACGGTAATTTTAATGTTGTTACTTCACAGAATCGGCAGCCTGGTTCTTCTTTTAAACCTTTTGCATATGCTGCGTTTCTGCAGAAAGGATTTACCCCAACAACAATTCTTTTTGATACAAAAACTGAATTTTCTACTGACCCTGAACAATCGTATTTGCCGGGAAATTATGATGATAAATTCCGGGGTCCTGTTTCTGCTCAAAGCGCCTTAGCCCAATCCCTTAATGTTCCAGCGGTAAAAGCGCTGTATCTTGCCGGCATCGACAACACGATCAGTCTGGCACATGACATGGGTGTCACATCGCTCCAGGATCGAAGTAAAATAGGTCTGTCTCTTGTCTTAGGGGGCGGTGAGGTAAGTCCTTATGATATGGCTTATGGGTATAGTGTTTTTGCTAATAATGGGGTTTATAACGACAAATCTTTTATTCTTAAGGTAGCAAATCAAAAAGGTGTAATTCTTGAGCAGAAACAATCAAAACAAAAACAGGTTCTTTCTCCTAATGTCGCACGCACAATAAATGCTATTCTTTCTAATAACGAATTACGGGCTCCTATTTTTGGAGAAAAAAGTTATCTTTATTTCGAAAATGCGCAGGTTGCTGCAAAAACTGGCACCACTCAAAAATATCGCGATGCATGGGTTGTAGGGTATGTTCCGTCGCTTGCTACAGCAGTATGGGTTGGTAATAACAATGACGCCCCAATGACAAAAGGCGGGGGAGGAATTGCTGCCGCAGGACCTCTTTTTCATACATTCATGCAACAGTTTTTAGATTCTCATCCACAAGAAGCCTTTATCACACCGGAACAAATTACCAGCACGAAGCCCTTATTAAATGGAAATTATATAACTGAAAAAGAATTAAAAATAGATAAAGATTCTGGGAAGCTTGCAACAAACATGACTCCTCCTTATAAGACAACGGTGGTTTCTGTAAAAGAGATTCACGATATTTTATATTATATAAACAAAAATGATCCGCTGGGTGATGCGCCTAAAGACGCCACTACTGATCCGCAATTTATAAATTGGGAAGCCTCTCTTCAAGAATGGTTAAAATCTAATCCTTTATTTGCAATAACCCAACAAGAATCAATAACTGCTTTTGATGATATTCACATTCCTGAAAACGCGCCTATAATTCAATTGGTTTCTCCATTACAAAACGCTGTTCTTGTTTCAGAAATTCTTCCTGTTATTATTGACATACGGTCTCGTTTTAAAATTAAAGAGGTTAATTTTTATTTTGACGGGTCTTTGGTTAGG
>CAYVXI010000035.1:0-4155 GCA_964455595.1 uncultured Candidatus Saccharibacteria bacterium
AATGATCGTACAATGATTTGGGTCAACATTGGTCGGATCAAAATCAGCGACTTCCCGATTATTGGAAAGAAACAATTCCTCAAAAGAAACCTTTGCTCCGTCTGCAATGCCTCGCAGTTCTTCAATATACTTCGGGAAATACTTGACGGTTTGGATAAGAAATAATCGTGATTCCTCTAGGTAGCGGGTGAAATCTTTCTCAAAAGTTTTTTTATTATTAGCGAGGAATTTTTGAATAGTTGCCTGAAGCGTTTGGCCTATGGCAAACCCCACCTCATAGTGTGTCCCCGAGGCGCGAACTACCGCAAATTGTTTGGGCAAAGTATTGACTACCATTACAATGTTTCATGAAATGAAATAATATGATCATTGCATTGTATCACTATTTACGGTTTCGGCGATACATCCACGTAAAATTGAAACCTGTTTGAAACCCTAATTTATGGTAAAACTTCTTGCCTCCGATGTTATTTGTATTTACCAACAAGGCTAAATAGTGAATGTCTTTGCTCTCCATTTTCCGATGCGCTTCTTCAACAAGTGTTTTTCCTATACCTAAATGACGAAACTTTTTATCAACATAAAGAGATGAAAAATATGCCCAATCACCCATGCTGTATGTAAAACACATCCCGGCTAGCTTCTCATCAATTTCTGCAACCAACGACACGTTTTGCCCAGGGTTATCTATCCATTCCGTTAAACTTTCTTTAGAATGCCATGTTGAATCGTTGCTTGGCCAAAGTTCCGGAGTCGATGTCCCCCATTGCAGAAGTGTTGGAATATCTTTTTTTCTCGGTGTACGGATTACAACACTAAGTTTTTTATTCATATGCTTTTCTCAAAAATTCCTCATACTATAAATTATCATTACAACACAAGAGATTATTACTATACATGAATCGATTCATGTATAGTAACATCTTTTATTATCGTAGCGATGCTCTGGTGGAGCGCTCCCTAGCACGTTGAGATTTCTCGTATCCTATCCTACTCCAATTAGCACCATACCTCGGTGGCAATTTATCAAGAAGTTCTTCAATTTTATCAAAAAATGCCTGCCACTGGGTTTCTTTGATGATTCGTTCAAGCTCATGTTTTGTTTCTGGTTTTGCATGGTTTACCCAAGAAGAAACTCTCCCGATTGTGGAAAACGACACGTGTAGAGCATGGGAGATATCAATTGGCCTTTTGTCCCGTAAAAGGAGAACAGCAATAGTTAAACGCTTGGCGAGCATGACTTCTTCTGTATGGGTCAAAAGATCGGAAAAAAAATCAGCAACTGCACGTGTAGTCCGTAGACTTGCAACGGACGACCAAAAATGAACAAACATTTCTTCTTGAAGTGTTTTATCAAGTCTATATTTCGAAATTTGTGGCATATACTCTTACTATACATGAATCGATTCATGTATAGTAGTAACACGAAAATAGAATTTTCCACACATAATCACTAATTATCTATTTTACAATAAAATTTCTTCTGACTGTTCTGGATAATATGCGGGTAAATCAAACGTAACGTATTCCTTCTTTCCTTCCACAGCAAACTTGTTATTTGTCGGGACAATCACAACATCGTCAACTTAAACGGAAAATGTTTCGTTGCTAGCATACACCTTTCCTTTCCCTTTTGTGATATACATGACAAACATGCAGTTGTGTTCAAGGATAAATGAATTTTTTGTCTGAGGGTGTCTGCCATGTAGTACCATATGCGCGACATCAAACTATTTTGTTAGTGTGGGATATTTGTAGATAATCTTCGTTCCCAAATCAATCTTTGTTGCTTGATTAACGCTATATTTTACTGGTTTCATGGTTCTTTGTGTTCTAATAAAGTTTTTCCAAACCATTCTACAACATCGTGCAGAAATTCTTCGCGAATGGCGTGAGATACGTCGCTAATTCCATGATCCCCGCCAATGAAATTTTTCAACTTTTTATTTTTCGAACGAACAGAATCATAAAATTTCTGTGCTTCTTCGGGTGGAATTTTGGTATCCAGGGCTCCGTGTACGACAAATGCTGAAAGCGTGATTAATTTTTGTGCAAGACGTGTTGCATTAAACAATTTAGCATCTTCCCAAAATTTTTTATCTACTGTCGTATGCTCACCGCTTGATATGGGAAGCGTAGTATCGCCTTCATGATGTACAATTACTCCTAGTTCTCGATATACTATTTCAATTGCTTCTACCAAATTATATGTCCCGCCAATAAAAATTATTGATTTAAACGCTTTTAAATCAGCAGACAATGCAGTTGCGACACCGTAAGACTGTGCAACCATGCCCATGCGCGTAATATCAACAAACGATTGATGTTTCAGCCATTCTATAACATCGTTTAATTCTTCCGCGCGTTTTTTCAATGGCAATTCTCTGACTTCCGTATTTTCAAAAATATCAAAGCTAAACTGTAGTGTCGCAAAACCCTTGTTAACGAGCCTCTCGGCAATTTCATCAAATGAGTTATTCCACTCGTGCATCGTCATCCCCAAACCGGAGACAAATATAATTGTGGGAAATTTTCCTTTGTTTTCAGGCTTTCGCAACAATGCTTCAAGTTTACCTCCGTTTTTTGTTGGAATGTAAAGTGAATCTTTTGTCATAAGCTCTGTATAAAATATTTCAAGTGATTTACAATGTCATGATTTGCAACAATGAAACTATAATGATATGGGCTCCCAGTTGATTTGATCGATTCATCTATGTGACACACCTCTACCTTCCCACCAGCCTCTTCAATAATTGCCCATCCCCCTGCTAAATCCCAATATGCTTGATTTATTCCAACGAACAAATCATATTGTCCGGCTGCTGTATGGGCTAAATGAAAAATCGAAGATCCAATCCGTAGCATGGTAAGTTTTTCCTTTGCAAACTTCGTATGCAGTGCGATTTGCTGAAAATCGGAAAGACCAATATAACTTAAGACTCCGAAAGTTTTCGCAGGGTACTCTCGATGCGCAATGTGTATATTTGTTTTTCCTAAAAAAGCTCCGCTTCCTTTTTGTGCATGGAATAGCTCGTTAAACACCGGAAAATAAAGAAATCCTGCTACTCCTTTTCCTTCATGCATAAGTCCGATGGAGACGCAATAAAAAGGTAAGCCACGGGAAAACTGTAGTGTTCCATCAAGAGGATCTACTATCCAAACTAAATCTTTTCGCAATTCATCTTCGGATTCTTTTGCTGATTCTTCACTATAAAAACCTATGTGCGGGAAACGTTTCATAAGTTCGTTTCGTAGAAAATTTTCTGAATCCAGATCAGCTTGAGTCACCAGATCGAGCGCGTGCCTCTTTTCGTGAAGGACAGAGTTGCTTGTTTTTAACAATATTTTCCCGGCCTTTACTATTGACCTTTGAATAAATTCATAATCATTGGAGGTTAGAATTAGGGGCATAGTAATCGGATTATAACACCCTTGCCCACTCTAAAATAGTTTTCGCAACCTCTTTCTCTTTTCCATTAAAACTGTGTAGCGCATCTGGGATTACAATGCTTTTGTATTTTTTGGAATGTTGTAACGCATCAAAAACTCTTTTCACTTTTTGTACCGGTCGGTCGAGATTTTCGTCTCGTGATCCCACAATAACAAAAAGTGGTTTTGAAATTCTTGAAAAGAGTGTCATCTTGGGTACTGTATCTCCATAGTCAAATGTATCTTCATTGGAATGTGGGGAAAATAAGCTTAAAAAGCGTTTGGGCGTACCCGGGAAAAACGAAACGCCGGTGATGAGCTTATTACCCCAACCGAATGTAACGAAAAGTTCAGCTAAAGGAAATAAAAACCACGGGATTTTCGTTTGCGGGTCTAATCGATCACTAAGAGGTGATAATAAAACAACTCCAGAAACATTTGACAACTTTAATGTGCCGAGCGTGTAGCAAATTTTATTACACCCGGTGCTATGACCGACCAAAATTATCTCTGAAAATCCTTGTTTTTTCAGAAACTCAACCCCCGCTTCCATATCATAAACACACTCTTCAAACACCTCATGTCCCGCGCCACCGTAGGCATGGGTATATCCTTTTTCATTTGTTGGATCAACCTTTTTCATACCGGAAATCAAACCATTACCTCTGTTATTAAATGAAGCAAATCCAACGCCTTCATTTTCACTAACATCTGCTAACGCCTCCA
>CAYVXI010000036.1:0-4817 GCA_964455595.1 uncultured Candidatus Saccharibacteria bacterium
TTTCTCGATACAACATCAGACTCTTATGAATATGAAAGCGAAGTTATTCGCCTTATAGCAGTGCATCGGCTCTCATACAAAGAAATACCTATTTCAACGGTATATACCGACTACTCTACGAGTAAATCGCAAAAACAAGACATTTCCAATGGAATACGAACAGTTTACAAAATGCTTTGGAAGGCGCTATCGTAATAATCTATGCTGACATTTAGTTTCCAGTTTTACCAAATAGCCATTCTTGCAATATCGTGCCTCATGATATTTTTTGGGCTTGAAAAATTTATAAAGAGAAAGCCGGGGCAATCAGTCCTTAAACTTTTGGTACGGATTGTTGTGTGGGGCGGCATGGCTGCCGTTGCCCTGTTTCCTAGTCTTACTAACCAACTTGCACAGTTTATTGGAATAGAGGGAAATATCAATGCCGTTGTGCTGACGGGATTTTTACTTGTATTCCTGATGATTTTTAAAATTCTTTCCGTAGTTGAACGTATAGAACAAGATATAACACGATTAACAAGAAAAGAGGCGCTTCAGAAATTATCTCATCCTAAAAAATGAAAAAGACGCTGGTACTACTTTGGGTAGGAGTTGCATTAGCAACTTCTCTAAAATTATCTGGAACACATTTCAGTAGCTCGATAATAAATATAATTCAATCTGTAGTTAATCTTGTGATTGTTTTTATACTCCCTGGATTTTGCATTGCGCATATTGCTCATGCCAAGAGAAAAGATAGTCTTGATGCTTGGGAATATGTAAACATTGCATCTGCATCCTCCCTAATCCTCGTCCCACTGCTTTTATTAATAGAAAATGCACTCATTGGAAAACTATATACTTGGATACCTTCCATTAATACGTTGGCATTATTTACTGTGGCTTATTATATCGGACATAAAAAAAGAATCCCTAGTGTTACGGACGTAATACAGCCGATATGGATATTGACGCTTGGAATATTTGCACTTCTAAGTATAGTACTATCAACTTCATATGTGGCACTCCCCGAATCCGATCCATATTATTGGCTACAGCAGTATCGTAATCTAGAACAGAATGCAATATTTTCCAGTCAAGCCAGACCCCTCTTTTATGCACTAAGTTTTTTATTTGTAAATGCTTCACATATTGATCTATATACATATTTTAAATATGTTCTCCCTTTTCTTTCTATCCTATCAATTGTACCAGCAGCCTTAGTTGCTCGGCAGTACACAAGTAATGCGATGCGAATTGTAATACTTTGTATACCTCTTTTCGCACCATCAACATTTCTCTACTCTCAGATACCATTTCCCCAAGCAATTTCTATACTCCTGATGTATTATTTTTTATTTTGGTTTTTATACAGTCGGATCAAAAAAAATCGTTTCTTTTATTATGGAGCGGGAATAGTATCCTTGCTAAGTTATTTTTACCATGAAATAGGCCTAATTCTGTTTGCAATATGGCTAATTGTAACGGCAATCCATTATCGTAAACATATCCTCAAATACAGCAGTCAACACAAGATAACCGTATTGTTAATAATGCTCCTCATCGTTTCGAACCATACTTTTTTCTTTGAAAAGTTGTTTTTTGTATGGTCATGGATAAAAATTATTATTCAGAATATACCAACAATAAATTGGATGTTTCCTGCAGAATACATCAATATAGATGGGCGTTCGGTTGGCTGGGGAGATATTACAGGAGTAACAAAATATTATCTATATTATGTAGGCCCTGTTTTATTGTGCAGTATCGTCTATTTTGCGTACCTTTTGGCAAAAAGAAAAGATTATCGTCTATTAGTAATAAAAAACTTTATTACATATCCAGAAATTCAAATTATCAGCGTTCTCGGAGTATTATTCTTTACTGCCTCGGAAATATTGCCGCGTTTTGGTGGAATTGCGATGCTCCCAGAACGCTTATGGACCATAGGGAGTATTTTCTTTTCTCTCATTACACTGTCCATAGCTGGGTTTTATGAAAAAAGGAATCGTGTTTTTATTGTAGCTATTATTTGTATACTTACCTTTATTAGCCTCGGTGCGAGTTTATATGTCAATAGTCTAAAAAAATACGTCATTCCTGTGTATCAATTAAAATCAACCACATGGATTAAAAATAATTTACCTGCCGATAGAGTTATAATTTCGAGCGGTAACTATGGAACTCTTTTAAGGATACATGCAACTTCTCAAACAATAACTATAGAAAACAGCTTTTACTGCGATAATGCGGTACAGTACCCCACTATTCTTTTCTCCGAGTTGCCTCGAAACGATGTGTACGTTTATTATGCAAAAGATGATGAGAGAAACCCTTATTTAAGCAGACCCTATATTCAAAAACCAGTTACGTGCGAGAAATCTTCTTTTTCGAATTACCCAGAACACTATGCTGAAATCTATAACGATCATAATAATGTTATTATCTGGAAAGTAAAATAAGAATATGAAGTTCTTGATATTTTCACCGTATTACCCACCTCATATAGGGGGGCTGGAGAATCATGCACAAGAATTTAATATACATATGAGAAAAAATGGGCACACTATCATCGTCTATACACCGCACATTCCTTTTCGCTCCCAGTTATCCGAAACTGATGAATATGGAGTAACAATAATTTGTTTCCCTGCATTTGAGCTAATTCCAGGATATCCAGTACCAAGATTTTGGCAACCTATGTTTTGGCATCAATGGAATCAACTGCAACAAGTTCAATATGATTTTGTTATTTCCCGTACCAGGTTCTTTTTCACTTCAATAATGGCTCTCTGGTATAGCAAAGTACGTCACATTAAGTATATTCATATAGAACACGGATCTGATTTCGTACAGCTAGACTCGCTGCTATTTTCTGGCATTGCTAAACTCTATGACTATACATTAGGCAAGTTGGTATTCGTTAGCGCCAACAAAGTTGTTACAAACTCAAAAGCTTCTGCAGCGTTTGTAGAAAAAATTACTAACAACAAAGTAATTCCACTAGTGATTTATCGAGGAGTGGAACCTATAAAAGTTTCAGAACATAAGAAGAATCATGATCCAATTAATATTCCTATTATCTTGTACGTAGGAAGACTTATGGATGGTAAGGGGGTGCAAGATCTTATCCATGCTCTCAAAAAAGTTGAGAACAAACAATGGCTTACTTGGATTGTCGGAGACGGCCCTTGTCAAGAAAAGCTCCAGGTAATGACTCGTACGGCTGGATTAGAAAATAGGGTTACCTTTTGGGGAGAGAAATCTCACGCAGACGCACTAGAATATATTCATGCTGCAACCATTGTAGTAAATCCAAGCTATACAGAAGGTCTTCCAACTACCGTTATTGAAGCTGCAAGAGCAGGAAAGGCTATTATCGCAACAAACGTGGGTGGAACACCAGAGCTTATAAAGCATAAAGTAACGGGTCTTTTGTATAGTCCTAAGGATATAGATACGCTCATACAACATATTGTGTTTTTTCTAGAATTTCCAGATATGCGCAATACATATGGAATAAAGGCTCGTGAATCCATGCAAGGCAGGTTTTCATGGGAAAGTGCTATGGTACAATACGAACATGTGTGGCATAACCGGTAAAATTAGCTTCACAAGCAAATTGATCGATCACAATGCAATTGCGGCGATGAACCATGCGATCGCTCATCGAGGACCTGATGATACTGGCATATACATATCCCCAGAACAGAGGGTTGGCCTTGGGCATCAGCGGCTTTCTATTATTGACATATCTTCTGCAGGCCACCAACCGATGCGATACATGGATCGTTATGAGATTGTATTTAATGGCGAAATATATAATTTTCAGGAAGCACGGCAGAAGTTAGAAATCCTCGGATATGTATTTTCTTCTCATACTGACACTGAAGTCATTATGGCGCTCTACGATAAATATGATACAGAATGCCTCACATATCTTCGTGGAATGTTCGCGTTCGCGATATATGACGAAAAAGAACAGACTCTATTCTGTGCGAGAGATAGGGTTGGTAAAAAGCCATTTAAATACTACATTGATGACAGTGTTTTTATGTTTGGATCGGAATTAAAAGCAATTCTCACACAACCAGAATATAAAAAAGAGCCAGATTACATTGCAATCCATCACTACCTGACACTACAATATGTCCCTGCTCCGCTCACAGGATTCCTCAATATCAAGAAACTAGCACCCGCACACTATATAAAAATCGACATAAAAAACCAAGTACATAAGAGAAAAAGATACTGGCATTTGGATTATACCGAGAAGCTTGATTTGTCAGAACAGGAATGGACCACCAGGATTTTTTCAAAGCTTGAGGAGGCAGTAAAAATTCGTATGATTGCGGATGTACCCTTCGGCGCGTTCTTATCTGGTGGAATAGACTCAAGCGCCGTAGTTGGACTGATGTCAAAGCATTCCCTACAACCAATTAAAACATTCTCTATTGGATTCGAAGAAAAGGAGCACAATGAGTTACCGCACGCTCGTACGGTCGCAAAGCTGTTCAAAACTGATCACACGGAATTCGTCGTAAAACCAGATGCTATAGACACTCTCCCCTACCTCGCAAAACAGTATGAAGAGCCATATGCTGATAGTAGTGCTCTCCCTACGTACTATCTCAGTAAGCTTACTCGAAATCATGTAAAAGTTGCGTTAAATGGCGATGGTGGCGATGAGAATTTTGGCGGGTATGAACGGTATAGTGCCTTCCAGATATCCAATTATTTGGATCATGCAGACCTTCTCAACCAAATCGTGGGGAAACCCTTAACAGCATTCTTCGCAAAGAATATTCGGAATACATTTTTTGATAGGCTTAATCGAT
>CAYVXI010000037.1:0-3219 GCA_964455595.1 uncultured Candidatus Saccharibacteria bacterium
ATTCTTTGAGTCATACCAGGCAAGATGTCCATCATCCCATACTTCTTATTCCGCTTTTTTGATATCTTTGATATTCAACTGCAATTCACGCTTTCCATTCCATTCGTTTACTTCTAACTCATACACCACATCTACCACATCTCCTTTTTTGCAGTGTTCCGTTTTATGTGAAAGCCCAAATCCTATACAGTCGAAAGATTTTACTCCACCACGTATACCCTCTCCTTTTAAATTAAGTTTTAAATGGTCTTCTTTTTTTCCTACTGCCTTAACAGACTCAACGGTAACTTTTCGCATAAGAAATAACGGCTTTTTGTTTCCTTCCCCGAAAGGCTCAAATTGTAACAGAGAATCAAAAAGCTCCCATGAAACATCTTCGATTTTTGTTTCTAACTCTATACGTAAAATAGGGCGAAGGTCTTTGCCAGTTAATTCTTCTTCGCCATAACGTTCCAATAATGTTTTTAACGCTTCTATGTTCTCTGGTTCAATTGCAAATCCCCCTGAAAAATTATGTCCACCAAAATCACGAAATATATTTGGGTGTTGCGTGTCACACCATCTCATTAATTCTACCAGATGTATGTCTCCTATGCTTCGACATGACCCTTTATAATAATCATGTGTTTTGCCAAATATAAAAGATGGTCTGCCATATTTTTCGGTCAAACGACCCGAGACTAAGCCAGCCACACCAGGTATCCAGTCATCTTTCCAAAGGCACAAAATCAAAGGAATCTTCCCCTTCTCAAGAATTGTCGCTTGTATCATATTCTCTGCTTCTTGTAATATCTTTTCTACCGAACTTCTTCTCCCGTTATTCAAATCTTCTACTTTTGCAACGAGATTTTTTGCCATCTCTTTGCTTTGTGTAATAAGTAATTCAAATGATGTGGAGGCGTGAGCCATGCGCGATGTTGCATTAATACGCGGTGCCACAGTAAACGCAATCGTTCGGGCAGTTATAGGGTCTGCTGGGTGAGTTGGTGTATGATGCATTGTCATGCGTTGTGGTTGTGACTCTAATAAAAGCTGTAACCCAAACCGTTTTGTTTTTTCAATAACCTTTAAGCCAAATGTAACGAATATTCTGTTCTCTCCAACTAATGGAACCATATCAGCAATAGTCCCGATAGCTACCACATCCAACAGCCATTTTTCAGCACCCTCTTTAATGTCATATTTACTGGCGCGCGGTGATGCAATAAGCGCGCACGCAACTTTAAATGCTAAACCAGTTGCGCAAAAATGTTTAAAAGGATACGGCTCGCCTTCTAATTTTTGATTAACCATTGCATAATATTCTGGCGGTTCGTGCGGTACTATATGATGATCCACAACAATAACATCGATTCCTTTGCTTTTTACAAAAGCAATTTCTGATACATCGGTTACGCCACAATCAACAGTAATAATAAGATTTGTACCTGTTTTTATAACTTCCTCAATAGCTTTCATATTTAAACCATATCCTTCGTGAAAACGATCTGGGATGTAGACACCAAAATCTGCTTTAAACCACGTAAGTACCGTATGTAATATAACCGACCCAGAAATTCCATCTGCGTCATAGTCGCCGTAAATGGTAATTTTTTCATTCTTATCTATGGCATCAAAAATACGATTGACTGTTTTTTCCATATCCTGAAAAAGATATGGATCTGCAATGTGCGCATGATAATCCGGGTAGAGAAATTCATCTACTTCGTCCTGACTATGCAAACCTCGATTGTAGAGTAATTGAAGAACCGTACGTGAATATTCGGGGAATTGAGAAGCGAACGCCTCGGGGAATTGTTCCGATATTTTCCATTGCTTGTCTGTCATAGGGATGTTTCTGATATATATTTGGCGGTTTTGATTTCCCACGAAAACACGCTATTGAATCCCCCGGCGAGGGATTCGCGCTCGCTCTCAGCCTCGCTCGTCCCGCGCAGAGGAGTTTCTTTCGGAAATCTTCGAAGCAGGCGAGCTTGGTGGTTTTGGTATAATGCGAAGCAACCAAACCCTCGCCGTAAGCGGAGATAAGCGAGGGCTTCGTCGGAAAGCCCGAGCGGATTGACGGAAGGAATTCCTCTGCGCGGAACACCCTGCCCGCTCGGCTTGCGAGACGGTTTTCTTTGGGAAATCAAAACCGCCAAATGTGTACACATATTACCGGATTACTGAATTAGGCCTTTTGCACGAAGCTCTGCTTTTGACTGCTCCATAGTGGTCATGCCATCTTTAGCGCCAATTTGTAATACCGAGAAAATACTTGCGAGACGATTTTCGCGAATGAGACTTGAAACGGCTGAGTTATTAATCATAATTTCCCATGCAGCAACACGCTCTCCCCCTCCTTTGCGTGGTATTAATTCACGGGACACAGCAGCAATTAAAATATTAGCAAGCTGGTTTAAAATCTGTTGAATTTGATTTGGCGGAAACACATTTACAATACGTTCGATAGCTTCAACGGTTGATGCGCTATGGATAGTACCAAAAACCAAATGTCCCGTTTCTGCGGCAATCAAAGCTGTAGCAATGGTTTCTAAATCTCTCATTTCGCCAATCATGATAATATCTGGATCCTGTCGAAATGCCGCTTTGAGAGCATCGGCAAACGAATGACTATCAAGCCCAATCTGACGCTGTTCAATAACACCTAATTTGCGTGGGTAAACAAATTCCACCGGATCTTCAATGGTGATAATATGCGATCTCCGTTCGTTGTTTATCATATTAATGATAGATGCAATGACGGAAGATTTTCCTGAAGCGGTAGAGCCCGTTAAAAGCACTAATCCTTTTTTTAATTGTGCGAATTTATAAATAGTTGGATGGAAATTCAAAAATTGAGGGGAAGGAATGACGCTTGATACCACACGAATAGAAAGAGCAAACATTCCCTGTTGAAGATGAATATTCGTTCGGAAACGCGCTCCTTCCATGGAATAAATAATATCTAATTCGCGTCCTTGGGCAACACGCTCTCGCGCTTCATCCGTTGGAATAATACCAAAAACAAACTCTGCAAGAGCTTGCGGGTCAATATCTTCGTTTCCTAAAATTTCCAGATTCCCTTCGATTTTTCCAACTGGATTCTGTCCTGCGATAAAATAAATATCAGAAGCTTTTTTTGCAAGAGCAATTTTTAGATAATTGTGAAAAATGTCTGTTATTTCCATTATTTTTTCTTTGTATTAATACTTTTTTTTACTAACACCTTTTTCCTTT
>CAYVXI010000038.1:0-8459 GCA_964455595.1 uncultured Candidatus Saccharibacteria bacterium
AACGCGCCCATCCTTCGTATTTATTGGAAAAATAAATAGCTGAACAATCAAGCATGTAGATTTGGTTTTTGCTAACCCTAAAATTATGTGGAACGAAGTCTTGGTGAACAAGATGTTTTGAGTAATTCTCTATAGTGACTATTTCTGATTTCAAAAAGTTTTCGGCTTTTGAAAGAGTTGTTTCTAAGTCTTTATCTGGATAGTTTTCGAGTGTTTGTTTTTTAAAGTTTTCAAATTTCTGTATAATGTCATGCACATTGTAAACAGGAAATACATTTTTAACATTTCGTATATGTTCAAATGTTGTCGCATGAAATGCCTCTTGTGCTTCAAATGCGCGTAGAGCAAAGAAAAACTGTTCTTCGAGGTTGTGAACAACAAATACTTTTTCTTGCGGAATATACAAAGTAATTAAGATCAGAAAATTGCCGTGTTTTCCGTAATATAATTCGTCTGGAAAGAGAATTGTTTTGTTTGCAAAAGAAAGAGATTGCAAAAGATCGCGTGCATTTTTTTCCGTTTCTATTTCTTTTTGGCCATCTGGGTATTGGCTTGTCTTTATGATAACGCGAGTCCCGTCATACACCCGCTTTCCCATAAGAACAAATTTATCCTTAGTCATTAAATAGCGCTCACCGCTTATATGAGGTTGTTGTTCATCAAGAGAAAAGCCAATATCATCTAGAATAGAAGATAGCTTGTTAAGCTCTTCTTTTTTAGATTCAAGCCACAAAGAATTGTTTTGCGTTGATTTCACGGTAATAGTATCCTATAATGACAACATATTTTTTACAACTATATGAAAACTGTCCTTGTTACCGGGGGAGCCGGATTTATCGGTTCAAACCTCATAGAATCTCTTCTTAAGCGTCGTGATGTGTCACGTGTGGTGTGTGTAGACAACCTCGATGATTTTTATAATCCTGCTTTTAAGAGGGATAATATTAAACATTTTAAGAACAACGATAAATTTGTTTTCTATAAAACAGACATTCGAAACAGTAAGGCTTTGGCAAAAATATTCGAAACTGAAAAACCGACATCTGTTGTGCATCTTGCAGCAAAAGCAAATACGCGCCTTTCGGTAAACGAACCGCATGGATATCAGGAAGTGAATGTGATAGGAACACTACATCTATTGGAACTTGCAAAAGACCATACCATCAAAAATTTTGTTTTTATTTCATCGTCTTCGGTGTATGGCAACAGTGCTGTAGCGCCATTTAAAGAATCAGGAATTACAGACAAGCCATTAGCTCCTTATGGTGCAAGTAAAAAAACAGGGGAAGTTCTTGCCTATACATATTTTCACAACTTTAACCTTCCGGTTATATGTTTGCGTCTTTTTAATGCCTATGGAGAACGACAACGCCCTGATTTGGTAATCTACAAATGGGTGGAAAACATCTTAAAGGGAAATTCTATTGAAATGTCAGGCGCGGGTTCTCGTTCCCGCGACTATACCTATGTTGGTGATATTGTACGCGCCATTGAGTTGGCAATGAAACATACCAAAGGATATGAGATTATCAATATTGGAAATTCAAAACCAGTTTCGTTGAAGAAACTTCTTGCGTTAATAGAAAAAAAATTAGGAAAAAAAGCAATAGTTACAACTCGTCCAAGCAATCATCCTAGTGTCGAAGCAACGTCGGCAGATATATCTAAAGCAAAAAAAGTTCTGGGATGGGAGCCAGAAGTTTCACTTGAAGAGGGGATTATGCGCTTTGCACAGTGGCTACGAAAGAACAGATTTAAAGATCTCGTTTAATGTTTTTGTATGTGTTTCCCAAGAGAATTTCTCGTGTAATAAGTGTGTTCCGTTATCAACTAATGTTTGTGCTAACTCTTTATTGGTAAAAAGTCGTTCTATGGCATGTGCAAGTGACTCATTATCGCCAGCTTCTACCAAAAGACCCGTTTTTTCGTGGTAAACCGCTTCGTTTGTTCCCGGAATGTTTGTGGCAACCATAGGAATTTCTGCGGCAAAACTGGTGAGTACCGTATGAGGAAGCCCTTCATAGGTAGAGTTCAAAACATACACCTCTGATTTTTTGCGGAGTTGCCAAGTTTCTGCGCGAGAGACATTGCCAAGAAATTCAACGCTATCAGAAATATGTAAATCGTTTGAAAGTTTTTTTAAATTTTCGAGTTCGGGGCCGTCACCTGCAACAACA
Organism: uncultured Candidatus Saccharibacteria bacterium; assembly: GCA_964455595.1. Lineage (GTDB taxonomy): Bacteria > Patescibacteriota > Minisyncoccia > GWC2-36-17 > WO2-46-25 > WO2-46-25. The sequence goes on from CAYVXI010000038.1 coordinate 2,178, forward strand.
AGACGCGCATCAGGGAATTTCTTTTTTAAAATTGATAGTGCAACAATGATTCCGTCTATTCCTTTCCATGCAACAAGACGCGCGGTTGTCGCTATTTGATGTACAATGCGTGAAGCAGAGAAGGGAATAATTTCTGCATTTTCTGCCGCATTATAGTTCACCACCGCTTTTTCTCTGCGTACACCGTAGGTACGAATAAGTGCTTCACTTAAATATTTCGATGGGGTGGTAACTATACTTGCCTGGCGAAGCACAAATCCTTGCACCATCATCATAAGGCGAATCTTAATACCGCCATCGGGATGCGCCATAAATTCTTCAAGACGTTTTTTTGTCAGCTTTCGTTGAGTTGCGCGTTCCCATGCTTCATCACCGACAAATTTTAATACAAATGGTATTCCTGTAATAAGACTTACCAGCGCAACAGGTAAACCTGCAGCCATTGCGTTTTGTACATATAGTATATCTTGCCCTTTTGATGCACGAAGAAGTTTGAGAAAAAAGACCACGAGCCGAACGGGGAGAGGGCGCCCTTTTCCTACAGGAACAAAACGCGTGTTAGGAAACGCTTCAGTTGAGTTTGTATAAGCAATAACCGTAATATCATGAGTGCTTGCTAGGTGTGCGCACAACTCTTTAGTATAAGTTGCGGGCCCTCCGATTTCCGGGGGATAAATAGGGGTAGCGATGATGATTTTCATAGTTTTTATATACTATCACAGATAGTATAACTGTAAAATGCTGAATTATTGACAAATATGTATAAAATATAGTATAATAGCTAAGTTAATTTTTGAACATTGATAAAAGAAAGGGGGTGCCACCATGGCACAGAAAACAGTATTTCATCTGGAAGCATGTCCATCAAACAACACGGGTCTTTTAGAGGATTGCTCGTGCGCTGAAGAAGCAAAGCGCTATACAAAACTTGCAAAAATATCTGTTAGCTTGTTCTCTTTTGAATATGTTGGCAGTATGGTTACAAAAAGCAAAGCGTTTGAATCTGATGCTTGGCATGTTGCTGTTGATGGTGTCGAGAATGTTGTTAATATCATAGTGTCTCGTCTTGCTAGAAATAGCGACAACGAAGCATCACTACGCAAATGGGGAGGAAAAATAAGTGCGTTACTTCTTCTCTATGCAAGTTATCACGTAATTTACGAAGGGTACGAGCGTGTAATCATTCCTCAGCAAGTAAAATGGTATATGGCAATTTTGGCAATTATCGGACTTGGCGTGAACTTGTATCAACAGTATATTCACTGGAAGGCGCCGAAGGAACACCGAAACGAACAGCATTTTTGGCAGAATCTGCATTTATGGGGGGATATTTCATCCAGTATTGCAGTGGTTATAGGTGGTCTTATTATGTGGGCAACCAATGATTTCTATTGGATTGATGGTGCGCTTTCTATTATGATTGGATGCTTGCTTGTTGTATTAACAAGTGCTCGACTTTTCGGGCTTGAGCTTCATTCTCATAACAACGAGACTAATCATTCAGGGCATGCCCATGGTCCAGGATGTAATCACAAACACTAACAGGAAATCCTGTGCAGCGATCGTACAAACGATCGCTGTTTTATTTTTGTAAAAAATAAACCCGCACATTGGTTGTGCGGATTTGAAAGAAAGGTGTTATTGTGTTTTATTCAAGTGCGTGAGTGTTTAGCTCAGGCACTTTCTCCTTGAGAATCAACAAGATTCTGTCAATATCTCTCCGGTAGATTGTTCTTACTGCCGGATCGCGTCGTTTTGAGACGCGACGGTCGCCGAATACTAGATTAATTTCCACAGCATGAATCTTCACATAGCTGATTACGGCCGGAATGACAATTGTCACTCCAAAATCGCCGTAAAAGAAATTGAGCACTTTATCGAGAAATCCTTTCGGAACTCGATTAAGTTTTATTTTTGCTTCTGTTACCGGAGTTCCTACTTCGAATTTTTCAGTCTTGCCTTTAACGCAGTACCGATATAAGCGTACTTCAGTTTTCCAAAGTTTTCCAAAGATTTCGTCTTGTGCTATTCCGGTGCAGACTTTCACAATTGCATCTGCTACTTCCGTAGCAGTACGGGTAACTCTAGAATGAGTCTTTATCATTTTGTTTCCCTTCCTTTCTTTTTGATTTGGTAATGTACAAAATTCGGGTTGTTTCCTACTCTTTTTACTACTTAATCATTATACCATAGAAATAACAAAAAAGCAAGCGTTGTCAAGTAGAAGGTTTTTTTTAATTAATTTAGTCTAATTCAGAAACAAAAAAAGAATCGCATTTATACGATTCCTTTTATTTCAAGAGAACTAGATTACATTATTATTTTTGTAGCAAGAGCCAATAAAACAGCAAGAACAAGAAAAAAAACACCGAAGCCAATCCATAAAAGTACGTTTTCAGATGGGTTGTATGCTCCTTGTACGACGGTGAATCCCGATAATCCCACAAAGATAGGCCTTAAATTAGTAAGCATTTGTTCCTCCTTGTAAAGTACAGTTGTGATGTGTCAGAAAAACGTACGGTTATTTTTTAAAGATAGCATATTGTCACTATAAAACAAGCTTTTGACATGACTTATGCTGAGGATTTTTTAAACTCAATACCTAATTCGTTTTTTTGTTTTTCAGATATTTCAGCGGGCGCATTCATCATTAAATCTTTTCCGTCACCAGTTTTTGCAAAAGCTATTATTTCTCTAATGTTTGGTTCTTGTTCAAGAATCATCATGAGTCTGTCGAATCCCCATGCAATACCGCCATGTGGGGGAGCACCAAGTTCTAATGCCTTTAACATGTGACCGAAATTGTTTTCAATTCTTTCATTGGTATACCCCATTATTTCAAATGTTGTTTTGAGCGCAGAGGGTTTGTGATTTCTAATGCTTCCACCCCCAATTTCTAACCCATTCAACGTAATGTCATATTGAGTGGTAAGAATTTCTCCAATATCTTTTTTCTGCATGAATTTTTCATAATCACTATCTCTTGGCTTTGAAAAAGGATTGTGGGTGAATGTCCATTCGCCCGTTCCATCTACGTTATCATCTCCTGTTTTTTCAAACATAGGAAAATCAACAATCCAAAGAAATGCCAGAAGATTCTCATCTGTTTTGTCTTCTCGTATGTCGGGTCTGTCGTTGCCGTGGTTTTTCATTGCTTCTGCATACGACATTCTGGGGAACGGTATCTGTTGAATTCTTTTTTTCGGATAATGTTTTTTTACAAGTTCGATTAATAACTGTTCGTTTAATTGCATAACATCTTCTTCATCGACAAAAGACATTTCCATATCAAGCTGGGTGAATTCAGGTTGTCTGTCTCCACGAGTATCTTCGTCGCGCATACATCGCGCAAATTGAAAATATTTTTCAAAACCACCAACCATTAAAAGTTGTTTGTATTGTTGAGGGGATTGAGGGAGGGAGTAAAAGCTGCCTTTATATATTCTGCTTGGCACAACATACGAACGAGACCCTTCTGGTGTTGGCGCAGATAACAATGGCGTTTCTATTTCGACGAATGTATTATCGGCAAGATAATTACGAACGAAATTTTGGATTTTAAATCTGTTCTCAATATTTTTTTTCATTCTATCACTTCGCAAATCCAAATATCTGTATGTGAGACGAGTGGATTCATGTACTTCTCTGGTATCTCCGCTGATAGGAAATGGCAACGCTATTGATTCGTTTAAAATAGATATGTTTAAAATCTCAAGTTCTATGTCCCCGTTAAGTGTACCAGGATTTTTGTTTTTTTCAGGTCTTTCGTTAACTTTTCCGGTGACTTCTACCACAAATTCTTCACGTAATTGCTTGCCTGTTTCCATGGCTTCGCTGTTTGGTAATATCACGCCTTGAACAGTTCCTGATGCATCGCGAAAATCCAAAAAAATCATTTTTCCTTGATCGCGACGTACATTTACCCAGCCATAAATAACAACAGTTTCCTGTTTTTTCCCCGATAATTCATTTATATATGTTCTCTTTTTCATAATGGCTAGATTTATCATGGCCTCCGCTTTCCTGCCCCATAGGGAACTCGTTCTCCTTCGGGGCTCAGCTGTTTTCTTTTGGTAAAATTCGGGCGGGTAGTTAACCAAAAACCAAAACTTTATCTGAACTCTCAACTATTTTTAACAAATCGGACATTGTGGAAACAGGACAAGCATTATTTCCTTTCAATTTTTTGAACTTCACTACCTTGACTGAAATATCAAAATCTTTAGTGTCGAAAATAGCAATGTCTTACCTCTAACGGGGGTTAAGAATATCTCCCAGTCGCCTGATGGTCCCGCTTAATATTACTGCGCGACAACTCTCCCGTCGGTTAGCGAACGCTCGGAGCAGTCCCCGCTCCTGATTCGATTGTCGAAGGCGCACCGCATTCGCCTTTGTATTTCACCGCGACTCCTCCTGATTTTGCCATACATTCATTTGAGTGTGTTTTGCCGTCCGCGCCGCAAACCGGATCGTATTGTTGTGTACACATCATTCCTTCAGCCGGTTTCTCTGCAGTCGGTTTTGTTGTTTCTGTCGGGCATGCGGTGAACTGGCAATTGGGGCCCGTTCTACCCACCGCGGAACCGTCTGGGCACACTTTTGCTTCTGTAGTACAGGCCGCTCCATTATCAGTTTCTGGGGACACTTGCTTAGGGATTTTGGGGACCATTTTCCCACCTGTGCCCGGCACAATCGGCATTCCGGATTTTCCGCTCGTATCGGTATTTGGCGTGATTGGCGGGACCATCTTAACCTGTGTTTTTAAGGTATCCTTTAAACCTTCCCTGTTACTGCTAATGATGCGTACGCCGTTTCTTGCGTGTACCTCCGCAACTCTCGCCTTGACAAATGCTTCGCCAAACAAACCCCGTGCGAATGCCGTTTTTGCCTGCGCTAGCATTTCGCCAGCCGTCTCTAACCCTGCTTTCACCAGAGTGTTGTCGACGCGCATCATACCTATGCTTTCCTTTGCCACCTTTGCTCCCACGCCAGAAGGCAGAGGAATACTTACACTGCGCTGTACACCCGATTCATCAATGGCAATCCCGGCTGAAGTGCCTTTAGTCTTTATTGCGAGCCTCTCATCTGGCACACTAGACTCATCAGTAATAATCTCCGTTTTACGAATACCCTGCTCTTTTATAGCCATTCTCCCTTCTTCATATCGGTCGAAAAATAGCTCAAATTCCGCCAATGCTGATTGGAGTGCGCCAATTGCCGTCTCCGCATGTTTGATTTGTTCAACCGCCTTAGCCTCAATATTCTTGTCTTTCTCTGCGCCGACGAGGATAGTATCGTTAATTTTTTCTTGCGCATTTTTTACCGCACTACTGAAATCATCATCCGTACGGCCGTCGCAATCCTTATCCTCAGGATCGTTAATGCACCTTAGCTTCGCCTTGTCCGTGACCTCAAAATGCTTCTTGCCATCAGCAGCTTTAAACCCCATCTCAAGCTGATTCAAAAGATCAGCGTGTTCCAAGGCTTGCTCATCCAATTTTTTAAGTAGTTTTTCTACTTTAGGATTTTCAGAAGTTTCTTTAATCTTGGCGAGTCGCGCTTGAAGCCGTTCTTGGGCGCTAGTGTAATTCTCTAGAGCATTCTTGAGCGCTTCAACATTGTCTGGGTTTGCTTTTCCTACTGCGAGCAACTCGGTCGCCTTCATATTGGTTATTTTAAGTTCCAGTTCAGCTTTGTTGATTGAACCAAAGGTAAAGATGCGCGCTAGGCCTCGCCCCCATTCCTTAAAGAAATACCAGCGACTGGTAGGTAGGATGCCTACACTATCAACTGCCAAATCATGTGATTTTATGCCCGCAATTGGTTCGCCTTCTATTGCTATGCCGCTCAATTTCCCATCCGCACCAACAATGACTGATTTAACTGTTTGGCCGGGAATAGAAAGATCATATGTCCCAGGAGACAGATTGGTAAATGTGTAAGCTCCATTTTCGTCTGTTGTGACGGTAAACTCTATGCCAGCCGAATCACCCCCACCCCCAGTACCCACCTTTATAAGGACCCCTTTAATTGGGCCACCAGGCGCAGCTAATGCAGAACCCGCAAAAACGAACCCGAACAAAACGACGCTAAAAACCGCGGCTAAAATAATTTGTTTTTTCATATGTTTATAGTATAGCGCATTCTTTATTACTTGAGAATTTCTCCCAGTTGCCTGATTGCTTCGCCATAGCGCGCCCAATTGCCATCTCTTTGCGCTCGGAGCGCCTCTTCATATACGGCATTCGCTCTTCGTATGCGTTCTTGAATGTCTTGAGAAGG
>CAYVXI010000039.1:0-6593 GCA_964455595.1 uncultured Candidatus Saccharibacteria bacterium
CATCAATTGCAACTCGAATATCCCAATCTTCGTGTACTGCTCGTAATATTTTGCCCCCTATTTTTAAATTTACCTCTGCTTTAAATACAGGGCCATTCTTGTGATGTGCTGTGGTGCGTGCAATTTCTACATGTGCTTCCACCGCTTCATGACTATATTCTCCTTTGATATCATTTCTGGAAAAGACTTGGGAAAATTTATCCAACGAGCCAATTTTTTCTTCTATATACTTATTAATAGCAGGTGTTAACTCTAAATGTGTACTCTTGATATCTATTTTCATAATCGTTGGATTTAATAATATAAGAAGTATTCTTCTTCCTTTATAGTACTCTCAAATAAAGTGTTTGTAAATCCCAAATAAAAGACCTGGTGTTGCCTAATTAATACAAAACAAAAAACCCATTAAAGGGTTTTTTGTTTTAGAAACAGCTTAGCGACTCTTCTTCTTTGCTGCTGGTTTCTTTGCTGCTGCTTTCTTTGCTACTTTTTTCTTTGCTGCCATATTTTTTTTATTTTTTGCCGGGTTAGGATTTCCGACAAAATAATTATTTAAATATATTATGTAAAATAGTCGACCAACTATTTATTTTTTAAACTGTAAACTAACTCTTCTAACACCTATAGTATACCGTACTTGACGCAAGAAATTAACTGTGGATAACTAGAAGTATTACTTTATTCATACTTTGTATTACTTCTTTTTCAGTCTTTGTATTTCCTCTTCTAACTCTATGCCAAACATTTCCAACGTTTGTTTTTTTATCAATGCAATTAGTTCTTCAACATTATGTGTTTTAGTATTTTCGTCTATAACAATAAAATTAGCATGTCTATTAGATACTTTCGCACCATGTACTTGCACATTTTTCATACCCGCTTTATCTATTAACAATCCTGCTGACAAATAAGTATTCTTTGCATACGACATAAAGTCAGGATGTTCCTGTACTAACTTTTTTGCTGCTTCTGATTTTACTATTTCAATATTTTTAAAGACACACCCTTCCGATCTGTCGGAAAGCGGTTGGTGTGCAATGCGAAATTGCATATTTTTTTTCATCTCAGCAGATATTAAATCAATATCTCCTTTTTGAAGTTGTAACACTGCAGAAAGTATAATATCATGTGATTCCTTAAAGATACTGTGTCTATAAAAAAAATTACATTTTGTATTTGTATACTTTTTGCGTTCAAATGTTTTTATCGAAAAAACATTCACAGATTCTATAGTATCTTTCATTTCCTTTCCGCATGAACCAGCATTACCATATATCGCACCGCCCAACGTACCGGGTAACCCTGCTGCCCATTCTAATCCGCTAAGTCCTGCTTGTTTTGCTTTTTGCACCAACGCTCCCATAGATACTCCAGCGTCAGCATATATCAATTCTCCTTTTATGACGCTTTCTGTCGTTGTCATTTTTATAACCAAACCATCAAACCCTTCTCCTGGCACAAGAATATTTGTTCCACCGCCCAAAACAGTAAATGCAACACCTTCTTTGTTTGCAAACATAACAGCATCACATAGAGCATTATCTGATTTTGCTTCGTAAAAAAATCGCGCCTTTCCCCCAACACGATATGTGTTGTATTGGGATAAATCTACATTTTTTTTAATATCATCTCTATTAAAATCCATAGAATATAGTATACCATCACTTATATAAAAAGCAGCTCTTTCGAGCTGTTTTTTAGAGTTTGACTAGTACATTCCATCCATACCTCCCATACCGGGCATTCCTCCAGAATTTTTTGTTGTTTTTTCCGGGAGATCTGCAACAACAACTTCGGTAGTCAAAAATAAAGCCGCAACCGATGCCGCATTCTGTAATGCGCTACGAGTGACTTTAGTAGGATCAACCACTCCTGCTTTTACCAAATCTTCGTATACACCAGTCATAGCATTGAATCCGTACGAGCCTTTGAGTTTTTTAACTTCAGCAGCAATGACCGCACCGTCGTATCCCGCATTTTGCGCTATCTGGCGAATAGGCGCCTCTAATGCACGACGCAAAATATCAATGCCAACTTTTTCTTCCCCTTCTGCTTTTATTTTTTCCAGTGCTTCAAGGGTACGAATAAACGCCACACCACCGCCTGGCACGATACCCTCTTCTACAGCAGCCTTCGTTGCTTGAATAGCATCTTCAATACGATGCTGTTTTTCTTTCTGTTCTACTTCTGTTGCGGCACCCACTTTAATAACAGCAACACCGCCAGATAATTTTGCCAAACGTTCTTTTAGTTTTTCTTTATCAAATTCTGACTCTGTGTTTTCCAGCTGTGATCTAATTTGTTTAATACGATTTTGTAAATCTAGTTTTTTCCCCTTACCACCCACAATTGTAGTGTTTTCTTTTGATGAAATAACTTTATGCGCTGTCCCAAGCATCGTAATATCTGCCTTGTTTAAGGTAACGCCTTTATCTTCCGTTACTACAATACCACCCGTAACTACTGCAATATCTTCCAACATCTCTTTTTTACGATCTCCAAATCCAGGGGCTTTAATAGCAAGCGTGTTGAATGTGCCACGCAATTTATTTACTACTAATGTTCCCAATGCTTCGCCATCTACATCATCTGCAATAATTACCAATTCTTTTGTTCCTGACTTAGCAAGAGATTCTAATAATGGAAGAATATCTTGAAGTGATGAAATCTTTTGATCGGTAATAAGAATTTTTGCATTGGTATATACCGCTTCCATAGAATCAGCATCGGTAACCATATAATGTGAAACATATCCGCGGTCAAACTGCATTCCTTCCACGATTTCTTTTGATACGCCAAAACTCTGTGATTGTTCAACGGTAATAACGCCGTCTTTTCCCACCACATCCATTATTTCTGCTATCAGTTCCCCAACTTGCGAATCTTGGGCTGAAATAGTTGCAACTTGTGCAATCTCTTCTTTTTTCGAAATAGGTTTTGCAATTTTTCTCAGTTCATTCACAACAACTTCAACGCCTCTTTCAATTCCCTTTTTCAACATAATAGCATTAGTTCCTGCTACAACGTTCTTTAATCCTTCGGTAATAATTGCCTGCGCCAATAAAGATGCTGTAGTAGTTCCGTCACCTGCAACATCATTTGTTTTAATTGCCACTTCCTTAACCAGTGACGCACCAATGTTTTCTATTCTATCTGGTAATTCAATCTCTTTTGCAATAGTAACGCCGTCATTTGTTATAACAGGAGAACCGTACCCTTTATCCAATACCACATTAGATCCTCGAGGTCCTAATGTTACTTTTACGGCATCTGCCAACTTGTCTACGCCACGCTTTAATGCATGTCGTGCTTCTTCATTGAATAAAATTTGTTTTGCCATATAAAATAGAAATTAGAATTTAGAAAATAGAATCTAGAATTTTACTTGATGACTGCCAGAATGTCTTCTTCTTTGATGACGTAATATTCTTTCCCGTCCACTTTCACTTCCGTCGGACCATATTTAGAAAACAACACTTTATCCCCTACTTTTACTTGCATTGGGGCGTGTTTACCGTTTTCAAGCAGTCTACCTACACCAACTGCAACAACTGCTCCTTCTTGTGGTTTTTCCTTCTCTACGGTGTCTGGTAAGACAATTCCTGATTTTGTTTTTTCTTCGCGTTTTCTTGGTTCAATTACTACGTAATCAGATAATGGTTTAAGTTTCATACTATTTATTGTGTTAATTATAATAGTCAGCTTAGCACTCTTTCACGAAGAGTGCTAGTGGCGACAATTCTATAATAATCATCTAAAAACCAATGTCAAGAACATCAGCTTAATTCCACTCTGAAGGCACCGCCTCTTTTTTGTAGCCCTTTTGTATACATTTCCCTGCGAAACATCAACCGCGGAATGTCGCGCCCGCACGAACGTACAGTTCGGTACGGGCGGGCAGGCTCCGTCAACTGACGGATTGGTCTTTCACTTGGACGTGGAACGTCCAAGTGAAAGTTTTGAGCCGGCCTGCCCGCCATATGCCTGCCACCGAAAATGCAACGATATTCCGGATACTGCAAAGCACTCAAACACAACAGAAGCTCGCGACACAGGCTTTGGCAGGCGGGGCGTCAAGGCTGCGACGCGCCGCAGGAGCGCGACGACGGCTGGTTCCGCGGATGATGTTTTGCAGGGGAACGAAAATAGCAGTCCCCACTGCCGCCCTATACAAAAAAGAGGGCGTTACGTTTACTTGTTGAATGTACCAATCCTGTTTTTCTACGGTTTCTCTAAGGGAGTACCGCCACTTATCAGGGCGGTTATTTTTGTAAGTAAATCTTGAATGCTTGTGTCTGCTTTAACAAGATAGGCGTCTGCGCCCATATCCAGCGCTTTATCTAAATCTTCTTTTTGTCCAAGATTGCTTAAAACAAATATTTTGATATGTTTCCAAAGGGGATTTGCTCTTATTTCCTGAATGACCTCGAATCCATTTTTTTTTGGCATGCGCAAATCAAGTAAAACAACATCGTACTTATTTTTCCCGATAAATTCCATAGCTTGTTCGCCGTTGGTAGCATGGTCTGCAATAAAACCCAGTGCTGAAAGTTTGAGTTTTAAAATATGAGCCATGGGAAAATCGTCCTCTGCAATGAGGATTTTTATGTTATTTTCTGTAGATGTGTTTATTTCGTTGTTCATATAATAATTTTTATGCTATTAATGTTACACCCGTTTTTTCTCTCATAGCTGAATAGGGGATGGTAAAGTAAAAGGTTGATCCTTTTCCTAGTTCTGATTCGAACCATGTTTTGCCTCCCCATAATTCTACCAAATCTTTAACAAGCGCAAGACCAAGACCATTACCATCTGGCACCAATTGAACAGCGTTGTCGGCACGAAAAAATTTTTCAAATATCCTGCTTTTATTTTCTTCTGAAATACCAATTCCCTTATCTGTTACGTTATAGAGCCAGTAATCTTCCTTAGGCTCAATTTCAACTTGTATGGTTGTTTTGTTTTCTGTATAACGAATCGCGTTGGAAAGCAGGTTCATGACAACTTGTCTTAACATAGAAACGTCAATTTTTATTTGCGCGCTTTGAGTGTTTATCAATTTTACGTCTATAGTTAGATTTTTCGCATGACTGTATGGCAACAATTCTTTTATCACGTTTTGTGTTACATCAACAAGATTTACAAGGGTAAGCTCTGTTTTTATGCGTCCGCTTTCCACGCGTGACAAAGAAAGAAGCATATTAAGTGTTTCGGAAAGGCGCAATACCCCTGTATAAATATTATCGACAAATGTTTTTTGTTGGTTCAATAATGGACCAGCGTCTCCGTCAGAAAGCATTTCTGTATACCAGCGGATAGAGGTTAACGGCGTGCGTAATTGATGTGAAGCAATAGAGATAAAGGTTTCTCTGGTGTTGTCCAGTTTTTTTTCTTCAGTGATATCTCGAAATATCACCACCGCACCCTCAACAACCCCATCTGTATTTTTCATTGGCGTTACTATGAGCGCTATGAAAATTTTTCTTCCCGAAGATAGTTGATATTGATAATTATCTGATAGTAGCCCTGTGATAGTTGTACCTTTTTTAAGTGCTTGTGCCAAAGGGCGTTCTTCGTCTGATACTTTTTTACCGTCTTTAAAAAGCATAGGAAAAGATTTTGGCGATGTTTTCCCCAAAGCATCTTGCATAGAAATTTCCAATATTTTTTGTGCAGTTTCGTTCATTAAAATAACCTTGCCTTCTGCATTAACTACAAAAAGACCTTCACCCATGGTAGAAAGAATGGTTTTTAATCGCGCTTGTTCGTCTTGTAGTTTTTCTTCCAATGTTCGGGCGTCTTCCAATATGTTCATCATGGCAAGGTTGGTGTTTTGAGAATCTATCATTGTGTTTTCTTGCCCGGTTATGTCATTCATAAACGCATAAAGATAAAGAGGAGTATTGTTTTCAAAGTAACCATTAACCGACATTACAACAGTTATTTTTGACCCGTCTTTTTGTATCATAGTAACCTTTGTAATAAACGGCTGTTTTGTTTCTATAGTCTGTTTTGTGCCTTCCTGCACTATTTTTTGGTCGGTGTTTTCTATCAGGGAATTATAATTCATGGTTAGCAGTTCTTCTTCTGAATAGCCAAAAAGCCGAACAAATGCTTTATTGAAATTAAGCATCGTTCCTTCCAGATTTGCCATGCCCCATGCTTGCGTTGTTTGTTCCAGAATATTCGAGTACAAATACATTGATTCTTCTGCTTGCTTCCGTTTTGTTACAATAAAATGAATACCGACATACCCTATTTTTTCTTTATGAGAGTCAAAAATGGGTGCGATAGTGGCATCTACCCAATAAAAAGTCCCGTCTTTCTTTTTGTTTTTTATCTCACCATGAAACGTCTTGTCTTTTAAAAGATAGTCGTGCCACATGCTGTCATAAAAAGATTGTGGATGATATCCCGATTTTAAAATACGATGATTTTGCCCAATCAGCTCATCTCGTGAATATTGAGATTCTTCAATAAATTTATTATTTGCATAGGTTATTGTTCCTTCCAAATCAGTTACCGATAAGAGCGTAGTACTATCTAATGCCTGCAATATCGCATCAAGATTTTCTTTGGAAAAAGATGAATTA
>CAYVXI010000040.1:0-8421 GCA_964455595.1 uncultured Candidatus Saccharibacteria bacterium
CATGTAGCGTATAATAGTGAAAGAGTAATGAAAGGTCGAATTTACTTTTCATAAGCCAAACAAGCTTGGGGCTTATGAACTTATTAAGATAACAGCTTGTATTTTAAGAAATTATGTACACACAATCAAAAAAAGGTTTTACCCTTATTGAACTTTTGGTGGTTATTGCCATTATTGGTATCTTGTCTTCAGTGGTCATTGTTTCATTGAACAATGCTCGTTCAAAGGCGAGAGACTCGGCCAGAAAGTCCAACGCGCAGGCGATGACAACAGCAATCGCACTGTTCGCTTCCGAACAATCCCCGGAGGGGGCTCCGTTGGAAGCTGATGTAGCAACTACTGGATGGACAGTGACCGCAGCTGCAACAGTTGATGGTATCGGAACTCCTAACTTGTCAAGCACCGCTACTGGTGTTGCGCTTACAACATTCTTGAAAGCGTTGCCGACTGACTCTACGCTGAATACCTACACCTATGCCAACGTAGGTGGAAATGGGTCGTTCTGCTTAGGAGCTAAATTGGAAAATGCTAACACCCTTACCGGTACTACATTCTTCTGCAATGGTGGTGGCTGTAGCGATAGTGCTACTGTTATTGCGGCAGGCGCATGGACAGCTGGACAGTGCGTGGAAGCATAGTCATAATTCAATTACGATTAATGTTTCGCAACAGGACTTCTCTAAGAGAAGCCCTGTTTGTTTTTTGTATCACCCTGATATATTTCCAAAAAAAATATAATGGCAAAAAAATTGATTTTTTGATATACTGAAGGGTATGGAAGTTTTTTTTATTTTTATATTTGGGCTTGCTATCGGCAGTTTTCTGAACGCCGCGGTATACCGCATGGAGGTGGGAGGGTCTATTGTTACACAGCGTTCGCGATGCCCCAAATGTGGGCATATTCTTTCCTGGTATGAATTGTTTCCGTTATTGAGTTTTGCTTTTCAATGGGGAAAGTGTCGTGTTTGTAAAAAACCTATTTCATGGCAATATCCTATTGTAGAGCTTTCTGTGGCGTTATTGTTTTCATGGATTTTTTATCTTACTCCTCAACCCCACCCGTTTTATATTGCATATCTTTTTGTTGTTTCCGCAGGTCTTGCCGTTATCTTCATCTTTGACCTAAAACACTATATAATACCCAATAAGGTACTTTATCCCTTAATAGCTATTGCTGTACTTTACAATATAGTAACCTACGGATTTTCAATAGAATTTGCGTATCATGTGCTTGCCGCATCTATGGTATCGGGGTTTTTCTTAGCTATGTATCTGGCTTCAAAAGGGACATGGATTGGGTTTGGAGATGTAAAGTTCGCATTATTCATGGGCATGTTTCTTGCCCCATGGTCCGTGCTTGTAGCTCTTTTTGTAAGTTATTTTATTGGAGCTCTTGTTGGTGGTGTAGTGCTTTTATTAAAGAAAAAAAGTCTACAGAGCGAAATACCGTTTGGACCATTTCTGGTAGCAGGTACTTTTATAGGTTTTGCATACGGTGAAGCGCTCATCAACTGGTATCTCCATTTTAATATTTTATTATTCTGAACAGCTTTCAGAGAAAATGCAAAATCTCATACAAAAATCAAAAATTCCTCTAAAAGCTGAAAGCTATAAGCTGAAAGCTAGTAAGGGGTTCACACTTATCGAACTTTTGGTTTCTATAAGCATTATTGGTATTTTGTCTTCTCTAGTTATGGTAAACGGTGGTGCTGGTTCGCGACAGAAAAATTTAGATCGCGCCGCCCAACAGCTTGTTCTTGATATTCGTACGGCTCAAAATATGTCGCTTGCGCCAAGTGACACGCCTAACTGTATATATGGGCTTCATGTGCAATCTAGCGCTCAATATATCGTGTATCGCAAAACAACCTGTGTAGGCACAACCCCTTATGAATATGACTCAACTGATCAAGCTAATAATATTGTTATTAGCACTACGAATTTAAGTAATGGTATTGTGATATCAACGCAGATTTTACTATCTCCCAATGATTTGGATATAGCATTTGAAGCTCCCGAACCCATTACGTATTTAGAGGGAGTAAAGAACAATGAGAAGGTACATGGTGTTACGGGAAATACTGTATTGACCATTACTTTACAATCACAAGACGGCGCCACCAAGAATATTGTAACCAATAGATTCGGTCAGGTAGAAATACAATAGCAGGTTTCAGGTTTTAGCTTTATTAGCTTTCAGAGAAAATGCAAAATGTAATACAAAAATTAAAAATCCCTCTAAAAGCTGAAAGCTATAAGCTGAAAGCTACCTCAGGTTTTACACTTGTAGAGAGTATTGTTGCAATCGGTATTTTTTCTGTTTGTATTTCTGTTGCGATTTATCTCATTACTTCTGTTCTATCAAATGCTGGAACACGAACCCGTGATAAAATAATTGCAGGATATTTAGCACAAGAAGGCATAGAAGTGGTACATAATATCCGAGATAATAATTGGGTGAGTGGCGCAGATTGGCTTTCTGGTATAACGTCATGCACTACAGCCGGATGCTCCCAAGTAAACGGTTGTCTTATATGGAATAGTAACAGTATCGATTTTGCCTCAAGCTGCGCAAGAAATCTTATTTTTAATTCTACCGCAACCCCTCCTGCATATGAACAAACATTTGGAAGCGCGCAATACACCAGAATTATTGGGGTGAATATGATATCTTCATCAGAAATTCAGGTTACCGCAACAAGCACTTGTGGTATGAACTGTAGCGTGACATTATCGGAATATTTGTATAATTGGAAATAATACAGCGTATAGCTATTAGCTTCATTAGCTTTCAGAGTATGAAAAATACACAATCAAAATCAAAAATTTCCCTAAAAGCTAAAAGCTGGAAGCTGAAAGCTGACCGGGGATATTCATTAATAGAACTACTTGTTGCAATAGGGTTGTTTTCAGCAGTGGTATCTATTATGTCTAGTATGTTTATAACGTCATTACGTGGACAGCAAAAAGCTTTTATGGTGCAAAACGTGGTAGATAACATGAGGTTTGGGATGGAATTAATAAGCAAGGAGATACGAATGGGAAGTAATTTTAATCTTATTAATGGATCAGATTTGCAATTTGTGTCGAATATGCCCAATCGCAGCGGTGCGACTGTGGAATTTTCTCTGGTGGGGGGACAGATTATGTTTGACGATGACATAGCTATTGCACCTGCTGCAACCCCCATTACATCATTAAACATTAATGTTACAGGATTAAATTTTGTTCTTACTCCTTCAGGGACAACCCAAAAACGAGTGTTTATTAGCGCACAAGCACATTCTGCAAATGTCTTGCAAGATGTTAGTACAAGTATGAATGTAGAAACTGTAGTTGCACCGCGTATTTTACAATAATATGAGAACAGCTTTTAGCTTTATTAGCTTCCAGCTTTTAGAAAAAAAATGCAAAACAAAATAAAACAATTTAACCCCCCCCTGAAAGCTGAAAAAGGCATCACATTATATTTAGCGGTTATCACGCTTTCCGCAGCTTTAGCTACAGCTCTTTTTGTAGCTAAATCTCTTACCAAGGAATATACAATTTCAACGGAATTGGCAAATTCTCTCAAGGCTGTTTATGTTGCTGATTCAGCCATAGAATATACATTATATCAGGTTCGTAATGCTACCTATGATCCTATACTTAAATCAGTTGACATTAACTTGCCTAATGGCATTCATACTCTTTCATGTTCAGGTTTTGGTGGCGCATGCGCGAACTCTCTCACGACACTTCAAACTCTTTTTACCAATACAGATGTCCCTGGACTTACACCACTTACAAGTAGTTCATATAGTGTCAAAGGACAGTTGATTGCCCCTGGTACAACTATAGGATGCCCAGTAAGCACAACTGCACCGAATTGCATGTATCTTCAAACAAATGGAAGTTATGGTGGCACAAATCGTGCTATGGAAATCATTTACGAAAATAAATAATCGTTCTTACAGTCAATCATACGGGCACAGCTTTATTTTTTTGTATAGGGCAGCAGTCTGGACTGCTATTTCCGTTTCCCTGCGGGCATGCATTCAGTACAACCAATCCTGAAGGAAGTCGGACTTCCTTCAGAAATACATGTCCCGCAGGGAAACGTATACAAAAGGGCAACAAAAAAATAAAGCTGTGCCCGTATGTTGCATGAATTTTATGACAACACAAGAAGCGCGTGAGCGCATCGAAAAGCTCAAAAAAGAAATCAATCATCATCGGTATTTATACCATGTGCTTGATATGCAAGAAATTTCCGATGCAGCTCTGGATTCGCTTAAAAACGAATTAACTAAACTAGAACGGGAATACCCACAATATAGTACACCTGATTCTCCCACGCAACGAGTAGGTGGGAAGGCGCTTGCTAAATTTACTAAAGTTTCACATACAATTCCATTACTATCTTTGGAAGACGCGTTTTCTGAACAAGACATGTATGACTGGGAAGAACGTATCCGAAAAGTATATCCAAGAGGAGATTATGGATATTTTGCAGAATTGAAAATAGACGGATTTGCAATCTCTCTTTTGTATAAAAATGGAGTATTGCTACAGGGGTCAACCCGTGGAGATGGGAAAACTGGAGAAGATGTCACGCAAAATCTCAAAACCATAGAATCAATTCCTCTTTCTTTACCTGATATTGAAGAAGCTATTAAAATAGCGCAAAAACAGAACAAAGGGCAAAATAATGGCTCAACCATGCCTGTTTTCGGGAAAAGCATACAAATCCCGAAAAGCGCGATTTCAAGCGGTATTGTTGAAGTGCGCGGGGAAGTCTATATGACTACAAAAACGTTTGAAAAAATTAACAATCAGCGAAAAAAAGACGGAGAAGCGTTGTATGCAAACCCCCGTAATACCGCCGCAGGTTCTATTCGCCAGCTTGATCCTTCTATTTCTGCATCGCGAAAACTTGAATTTCTTGCCTATGATTTAATTACCGATTTAGGACAAAAAACACATAGCCAAAAACACGATATACTCGCAATGCTTGGGTTTAAAACCGATTCATTTGCTCGAGAATGTTCAAGTCTCAAAGAAGTATTTTCGCTGTATCAGGAAATTGGACAACAAAGAGAAAAACTTACGCATCAGATAGACGGTGTTGTGGTATGTGTAAATGATAATGCGACATTTGCCCGATTGGGTGTGGTAGGTAAAGCCCCTCGTGGCGCTATTGCTTTTAAGTTTCCCGCAGAAGAAGCAACTACCGTGGTAAAAGATATTGTTGTGCAAGTTGGGCGCACAGGCGCGCTGACTCCCGTAGCGCATTTGGAACCGGTTTCTATTGGTGGCACTATTGTTTCGCATGCGTCATTGCACAATCATGACGAAATAGTCCGTTTAGGTTTAAAAATAGGCGACACGGTAATAGTTAAGCGAGCAGGAGATGTTATACCCAAAGTAATAAGCGTGTTGAAAAATCTACGTACGGGAAAAGAAAAAGTATTTCACATGAGTACGTACTGTCCGGTATGTAAAGAGCGTGTAATAAAAGAAGAAGGGGAAGTTATATGGAAATGTGTGAATAAAAAATGCCCCGCAAAAAACAAAGAGGCACTTGCGCATTTTGTTTCCAGATTAGCATTCAATATTGTGGGATTAGGTGAGAAAATCCTTCAGAAATTATCTGACGAAGGATTAGTTTCTGATTCTGCCGATATCTTTTCATTGGAAAAAAGCGATATTGAACCGCTTGAACGTTTTGCCGAAAAATCAGCAGACAACCTTATTACCGCTATTTCTGCATCAAAAAAAATATCGCTAGAAAAATTCATTTATGCTCTTGGCATTATTCATATCGGAGAAGAAACAGCCAGAGATTTTGCAAAATATTTTGTTACCCTTGGGAAGATTCGCACCCCTGCAGATTTATTTATGATTGCGCATGCACGCACAGCAGAAGATTTGGAGCAAATTCCCCATATCGGCAAAAAAGTATCCCAAAGCGTTATAACATATTTTCATACGCCATTTACACAAAAGCTTTTGCAAAAAATGACGGACGCTGGTATTATCATAGAAAGTCCGAAACGCTCCAGTATTGTTCAATCTCTTGCAGGGCAAAGTTTTGTCTTAACGGGGGAATTGGTGTCATTGACCCGTGATGAAGCAAAAGAGAAGATACGTGAACGCGGAGGAGATGTACAGAGCGCGGTCTCGGCAAAAATAAATGCTATTATTGTAGGTTTATCGCCAGGGTCCAAATACGATAAGGCGAAAAAGCTGGGAGTGAAAATCATCAATGAAGAGAAATTTTTAGCGTTATTACGAAAATAAGTTAGAGTGCTTTAGGAGGCGTCATTTGAAGAATGTCTCGTAAGTTCCAGTCTGGCTTGGTCTCCCTTTCATTCTGTCCTTTGTTTACTAAGGTCAAGCGTCGGGGAATAGAAAACAAATGACAGAATGAAAGGGATCAGACGGAACGAGAGCAAGACTGCGTTTTGTCGCCCGCCAAAGGCGAGGCTCGCAAGGGGCGGCTGGAGCAAAACGACAGGCGGTTCTTCAAAGGACATCTCCTAAAGTACAGCAGTAATATTATTTATTTTATACGTGCAATGGATATACAGACAGTAAAACATATCGCAAAATTGTCACATCTGAAAGTAACTGATACAGAACTTGAACGTCTGGCAGGGGAACTTTCGTCTATCATAGAATATGTTTCAGAGTTGGAAAAAGCAGATACGAAAGGGACAGAAATTACAGCACGCGCATCGGGTGTTCGTAATGTTATGCGAGAAGATGAAACAAACACACAAGAGAGTGCCGAATCAGTAATGGATTTAGTTAATGCAGCCCCCGATAAAGAAGATGGATATGTAAAAGTAAAAGCAATATTATGATAAGCGATTCAAAAAGAAAGGTCGTTTATGGAATGTCGCGCAGGCGCAAAAGCTCGGTCTTCCCCTCGGCGCATCAGTCCGTCAATCCGCTTCAGGCTCTCCTGCGGAGCCTGCGCTTATTCTCGCAACGGCGAGGTTTTGATTGGGGTCGCTTCGCTCCCAGTATAATCAAAACCACCAAGCTCGCCTGCTCGAAAGATTTCCTGACCGATGCGCCGAGGGGAAGTTTTGCGCCGACCTGCCCGCCATATGCCTGCTGTCAAAAATGCAATGATATTCCGGATGCTGCAGAGCACTCAAGCACAACAGAAGCTCGCGACACAGGCTTTGGCAGGCGGGGCGTCAAGGCTGCGCTTTGCCGCCCGCCAAAGGCGAGGCTCGCAAGGGGCGGCTGGAAGCAAGCGACAGCCGGTTTCAGAAACGACCCTTCTTTTGGAATATAATATGGACATTCTCACATCTTCTATTACTGAATTACATAAGGCCTTGAAAGAGAAAAAAGTCTCTGCGATTGAAATTACAGATGTGTTTGTTGCGCACATCGAAAAAACAGACAAAGACATTCAAGCGTATCTGAGTCATGATTTTGACCAGATGCGAAAAGATGCATTGGTAGTTGATAAAAAAATAGCATCGGGGGACGACATTGATGTTCTTGCGGGAATCCCATGTGCTATCAAAGACAACATTCTTATAAAGGGACTTACAGCAACAGCAGGGTCTAAAATTCTGGAAAATTATATTGCCTCGTATGACGCATATGTTATTGAACAATTAAAAGACAAGAACGTTCTTTTTACTGGGAAAACAAATATGGATGAATTTGCTATGGGTTCATCGACGGAAAAATCTGCATATTTCAAAACAAAAAATCCAGCCGATACTTCACGCGTGCCAGGCGGTTCTTCGGGAGGTTCTGCAGCTGCTGTGGCATCTAATCAGGCGATATTTTCGTTAGGATCAGATACAGGAGGGTCAATTCGGCAACCTGCATCTTTCTGCGGTGTTGTAGGATTAAAACCAACCTATGGCGCTGTGTCGCGTTCTGGAGTAATGGCTATGGCATCATCGCTTGATCAGATTGGTCCGTTCACACACAGCGTCCAGGACGCAAAAATTGTATTTGATGCATTAAAAGGAAAGGATATAAAAGACTCTACAAGTGTTGCGTATCATGCCATTTCCAGTCCAAAAGATTTAAAAAACACCACTATTGGTATTCCGAAAGAATATTTTGGTGAAGGGATTGACGCAGGAGTAAAATCTTCAGTTGAAGAAGCTATTAAAAAAATGGAAAAAGCGGGGGCAAAAGTAGTTGAAATTTCTCTCCCTTATACCAAACACGCAATCGCTGCTTATTACATTATTATGCCTGCGGAAGTATCGTCGAATTTGGCGCGCTATGATGGTATTAAATATGGGTATTCTGTGTATCATGATGATGCACATGATACATTAGAGGCGGTATATGTTAATTCCCGATCAGAAGGGTTTGGTCCAGAGGTAAAACGTCGTATCATGCTGGGAACATATGTTTTGTCTGCTGGTTATTATGATGCATATTATAAAAAAG
>CAYVXI010000041.1:0-7950 GCA_964455595.1 uncultured Candidatus Saccharibacteria bacterium
AAAAGCTTGGCGTCAATCTGAAAGAGGAATAATTCACGACTATGAACCATCAGCAAAAAGGTAGGAAATTCCATAGAGAAGCATCCCAGCGCAAAGCGTTGATGAAAGCTTTGGTTACCGCACTAATTACCAACGGTAAAATAAAAACAACCGAAGCAAAAGCAAAGGAATTGCGTCCATCTATTGAAAAGATGGTTACTCGTGCAAAGGTAAAGAATCCTTACAATATTCGTCTTATTCGAAAAACTCTTGCCGAAAAAATCACCATGAAACTTTTTGATGAAATTGCAGTTAAATATCAAGAACGCCCAGGTGGTTATACTCGCATTACCAAACTTGGTCAGCGCAAATCAGATAGTTCTGATATGGCTCAGATAGAATTTGTATAAAAATATGGAACGAACAGTACACAAAATTGATGCCACAAACCAGTCATTAGGAAGGCTTGCTTCACAAGTTGCAATGCTTTTACGTGGGAAGAATAAAGTAACTTTTCAACGTCATTTGGATGAAGGGGATAGTGTTATGGTATATAATTTTTCTGAAGTAAAAATTACCGGAAATAAATTGGAACAGAAGAAATATTATCATCACTCACATTATCCTGGTGGTTTGAAGGAAATAAAAATGAAGGATTTGATGGAAAAAAACCCGGGTGATGTTCTAAAAAAAGCAGTATACGGCATGTTACCAAAGAATAAACTGCGCCCACTGATGATTAAACGATTATCGACATATCTTAAAGAGATTGTGTAAAGATTATGGCAACTAAATTACAGAAAGAAAAAAAAGAAAAAGAAGAAGTAATCGAGACTGAAAATCCGATTGAAATGGTGATTCCTGATGAAGATGAGGAAGTTATTACCTATGAGACAGACACAAAGTCTGACAGATATTACGAAGCTGTAGGTCGTCGCAAAACTGCAACCGCCCGCGTACGCATTTATACTAAGGGTATTGGCTGTGTGGTTAATGAAAAAGATTATAAATCATATTTTCCATCACCTGAATTACAGCGCATTGTCGATGCTCCTTTGAAAAAAATGAAAAGCATTGATAGATTCCGGATTATTGCAAAACTAGCTGGAGGCGGTGTACACGCGCAAGCAGAGGCATTACGACACGGTATTTCTAGAGCACTTGTTGTATTCAATCAAGATTTTCGTAAAAGATTAAAACGTGCACAATTTTTGAAGCGTGATCCACGTAGAAAAGAACGCAAGACATTTGGTCTTAAGAAAGCAAGAAAAGCACCAAGATGGTCAAAGCGTTAGAAGTTCTCATACTAAAAACCTCCTTAATAAGGAGGTTTTTAGTATGAGAGAATTATTTATTTTCAAGCAGAGAGATTCTTTTAAGAGATGAACCGTCTAAAAAATAAATATAATCATTATAGGAATTGTATTTTAATTTTATAGGACTGTGTACCGCTGTAATGTCTTGAATATTGCGTTCATCGCGACCATCAAGTTCTACGAGTTTAAGTTTGCCTTCGGTAACAAATAATATATGTTCGTTATCGTAGGAAAACCATTCGCTATTTTGGATAGGCTGAGAAAATCTAGTGATAAAATCGACATCCCCGATTTTTTTATACGGTTGAATTAGTATTTCACGCAGATATTTTACATATAATTCATTTCGATTTTGATAGAGAAGTTTTTTCTTATCTGGAGAAAAAAGCGCTTTAACGACATTACGAGCGACTAATTTAAAATCCAAATTGACATTATCGTAGAGATAAAGTGTTTTTTTGCTGTCTATAATAGCTAAATGTCCATCTCCAGAACGTAATATCTTTGCTGAATTATCAAAATTTTCAATCGGACTCTGTGTTATTTGTGTTATATCACCACTAACAAGATCTTTTTCATATACTATTGTCGGAGATAGGGTTGCGTATATCAGTTTAGTGTCGAAAAGATCAAATGTGCTTATATTGTGGGCAATTTCACTTTTAGTGTTGGGTGATGATAAATCTAAGGTATACAATGAATTTTTATTGGAAAGCGCAACTAATTTTTCTTGTCCATTTGGATATTGCCGTAGCACTATAAATTTTTCAGTTTCACTTTCTGGAATATCGGTGATAGCGCCTGTTTTTATATTTGTAATATATTTTCGTACTCTGTTTTTGAGAAAACTCTCAATAATAAGGTGGTTTTCATCGCTTCCAAAGCTAATTTTTCCAATAGATTCTCCCGTGTGTTGGGGGATAATTTTGGGTGTGTTACTTGCAAGATCAAGTATGGTAATGGTGTTTTTTTGTGAATATGCGATAAGCGCTTGTGAATCAGAAATAATGAAATCATTAATACCATCAACAACCATAGAAGTTTGTTTGTCTACGGGAGCAAGAAAGATATTACGTGCTTCTGAAACTAAATTTGGTTTAACTTCAAATGCTTTTTGCCAAGGTATAAAGCCGTTTTTTTCTACTGTAACAGTATGAAGACCGGGGATTAATCCAGATATTATTTTTCCTTGCGATAGAAATAACGTGCTAGTGATTTCTTTTAAGACACCATCAACTGATATAGATACCCCTTTAGGATAGGTATTTATATATATACCACCTGTTTTTTGAAGACTTAATGTTTTCCAGTCTATTTGATATCCAGAGGAATATAAAATAACCAATGGTGTAGTAATAATAAACACCACCACCAATACAATAAAAAACAATCGGCGTTGAGTAAGCGTCATATAAGGCAATGGTATCATTACTTTAGTGAAAACACAAAATGCTAAAAATTTTGAATAGTAATTAAAATCGTATGAAATACAAAACCATCTTATTATGGGTTGATTCTTATTTTGTTTTATGCTAACATCTAGCAATACATATAAGTACTTTCTCTATGGCAAAAAAGATCGTTAGCACCATGTTTTTAGGACATTGTCCAATATGTCGCAAAACACTTCAGGAGAAAAATCTTTCTGTTATTGACAAAAACGACTCTGCAACGCTATGCTGTGTCAAGTGCGTTTCGTGTGAGAGTTCGGTATTGTTTACTGTTTCTTCGATGGACCACAATATGGTCACAACAGTCGGAATTTTAACAGACATTCAAGAGCAGGATATCCCTCTTTTAAAAGGGGATTCAAGAGTAAGTTATGATGACGTATTAACATTATATGCATATCTAAAAAACCATGGAACAACTTAAAGCGAAATCAAGAAATAAAAAAGAAGGAAGTCTTTCAAAGTTACGGAGTGCCGGTGGCATCCCAGCTGTTGTTTATGGACATAAAATTCCTAGCGCTAATATTACATTAGATAATTCAACGTTTGCAAAATTATATAAAACAGTTGGTGAGACGACTGTTGTCGATTTACATGTAGAAGGAGAAAAGGCACCAAGAAAAGTTCTTGTACATGATGTGTCACGAGACCCTGTAAGAAATTTTGTTACCCACGTTGATTTATACCAAATCAACGTAGATGAAAAGATAAAGACACACGTGCCATTGGTATTTGTTGGTGAATCAGCAGCAGTTAAATCTGATGGTGGTGTTCTTATAAAAAATATTTATAAAGTTGAAGTAGAAGCTTTATTACAGGACTTTCCACATGAAATTTCAGTTGATATTTCTAAATTAGTAACTTTTGCTGATGCTATAACTATTGCAGATTTGCCTGTGTCCGATAAAGTAAAAATTCACGCGGATTTGAATGAAATCGTTGCAAAAGTAATGCCACCACGCACAGAATCAGAAATGGAAGCTCTTAAAGAAGAAGTTGTTATGAAAGTTGATGATGTTAAATCTGAAAGTGAAGAGAAAAAGAAGGAAAAAGAAGCTACTAAAGCATCCGAAGACAAAACAGAGAAATAATCAAGATCGCCCCATGTGCGATATGTATTTTCACATTTTTAATTTTTCGTTAAAAAAAGCCTTGCTGAGCGTTTTTGCTACAGGGCTTTTTCTGTTTTTTGTAATACCCGTTTCAATTTCACATGCACAGGATAATGCATCTATTTCAAATTCTGATACCAGTATTGATTCTAATGGGGTTGAAAAGAATGTTAAGGAAAATTTACGTACTCAATTAAAAGACGTGGAACAACAAATTGCTGATTTTACAGCAGGAATTGCAGAAGGAAAGCAAAAACAAAAATCTCTCAAAAATGATTTAGATGTTCTTGACCAACAAGTCAAAAAACAAAAATTGCAGGTACAAGAAATAAACTTGAATTTACGCGAAGTACAGCAGGGAATTATAGATACTACAAACGAAATAAATGGTCTTGAAGGAAAATTGGAAACAAAAAAGAATCTCCTAGATGCTTCTTTAAAGAGACTTAACGAATATGATCACACAAGTTGGGTGAGTGTTTTTTTAATGAGTAAAAGTTTATCAGATTTTTTGAATCAAATTAGATATCTACATAATTTACAAGTAGATATCAATGACTTTATAACAAACATTGATTCTATTCGGACAGATTTGGAAAATCGTAAATCAGATTTGGAAGATAAAAAAGGAGATATTTTACGATTAAAAGGATTAGAAGTCTTGCAACAACAAACGCTTCAAAAAAAACAAAAAGATAAAGTAAGTCTTCTTTCTTCTACCAAAGGTCAGGAGAAATTGTATGAATCTAACATCAAGAAATCGAAGAAAGATATCATTACAATAAAACAGCAATTATTTACATTGGAGAGCGTAGGAGTTTCGTTGCCATTTGATGAGGCGGTTCAGAAAGCACAATTTGTGGGAAAAAAAACCGGTGTGCGCCCAGCATTTATTTTGGCCATATTTCAAGTAGAATCAAGACTAGGAACATATGTAGGTGGCGGGTCTTGGCGTAAAGACATGAAGCCATCGGAACGTACGGTATTTTTGCAAATAACCAATAAGCTTGGCTTGGACCCAGATACAATGCCTGTGTCAAAAAGACCCTATTATGGTTGGGGTGGGGCAATGGGTGCGGCGCAATTTATTCCATCAACATGGATGATTTACGAAAATCAAATTGCTAGTTTAACTGGACATAACCCACCATCACCTTGGAATATTGAAGATGCATTTATCGCTTCTGCGCTTAAATTAGCTGGAAATGGTGCTAATAGTCAGCTAGCCAAAGACGAACACACTGCGGCTGCTAAATATTTAGGAGGAGGTAATTATAAAAAACAAGTCTCCCAGAATTATGCCAATACTGTTATGGATTGGGCAGATTATTATCAAGATGAAATCAATACGCTCAACGGCGTGGGAGTACAGGATTCGAAAAAGGATACTAATTCTTAGTTTACTGTAGTTTTGAAGACGATTCGATTATTTTATACAGATAATGAAGCTTTTGTTTCTTCTATCATCGTTTCAATGTTTCCTTCCATGATGCTTTCTATATTGTGCCAGTTGTGGTGCGCCCGGTGGTCGGTGACACGGTCTTGTGGAAAATTATAAGTACGGATTTTCTCTGAACGATCGGCTGTACCGATTTGTTCTTTTCGTAATGACCCTTGTTCTTCTGCTTGTTTATCTGAAAGCATCTGTGATATTTTTGATTGCAGAATTTGCATAGCTTTCATTTTATTTTTCATTTGGGAACGTTCTGCACGAGAAGAAACCACAATACCTGTAGGTACATGAATTAATCGAACCGCAGTTTCTACTTTATTAACATTTTGACCACCAGGACCCCCTGCTTTGGATAGTTCCATTCTTACATCTGATGGGTTGATTTCAATCTCACTTTCTTCTACTTCAGGCAAAACAGCTACTGATACGGTAGAAGTATGGATTCTTCCTTGTTTTTCTGTTTCAGGAATACGCTGTACTCTATGGACGCCACTTTCAAATCTCATTTGAGAATATACTTTTGATCCAGATAACTCAAAAACAACTTCTTTGTATCCGCCAAGAGGTGTTTCGTTTAAGTCTGTGACTGTACATTTCCAGCCAATTAGCTGAGCATAGCGCATATACATACGAAATAACGCTGATGCAAATAAAGCAGCTTCTTCGCCACCGGCACCTGCACGAATTTCGACAATTATGTTTTTATATTTTGCAGTATTATCAGGAGATAAAAATTCTTTTATCTCAAATTCTAGAGTATTCTTTTTTTCAGTAAGTTGAATAATTTCTTCTTGTGCCATTTCAGCAAGTTCAGACCCTTCTTCGGTTTTAACAAGATTTTCATTATCAACTATTTGTTTTTGGACTAATTGATATTCTTTATATTGTAAGACTATTTCATTGAGCTCTGCGTGTCGTTTTAATAGTTCTGTGTTTTTTTTTAAATCAAAAACAGCATCCCCTTGGGCAAGCTGTTTTTCGATATCCTGATATTCATTTAAGAGTCCCTCTAACCGATCTGTTTCTAGCATCAGCTATTTTTATTTTTTCTTAGACATTACTGCATGCGCGCCTGCGACTTTGCGTTTGAATTTTTCTACACGACCAGCCACATCAAGTAATTTCTCTTTACCTGTATAAAAGGGATGGCAGGCATTGCAGATTTCTACCTTTAACTCCTTCATTGTGGAGCCAGTTTGAAACGAATTTCCGCATGCACATGAAACAGTTGCTTCAAAATACTGAGGATGTATATCTTTTTTCATATCTCGTACTATATATGATTACGGATATTTTGTAAACCCCACACCCCCGTGCTGTCAATACAAAGTGATTATGTTCTACTTGAGCCAATGTTTAGAGGTTTCGCCTCTAAACATTACTTGGATGTTCTACGTCAAAGTAATCTAAAGACAGCTACATAAGGCACTAACATTCAATTGACATTTTAATAGTACGGGATTATCATTTGAAGGTTATTTTTATGCTCAGTAATACAACTTTGACTGCACGAAGCGCACAGAGGAATTTACTGGAATAAGCGTAAACCATATTAGTCAAAGTTGATATACTGGGTATGCTAGATTTATACCGAAAAATCATCAAAACAGGAACGGTAACCCTGCGTACTGAAGAAATAATGAAAGGGTTCCGGGATAGTGAAATAGAGGTTGTTGGCGGAAAGCTTAAAGATCACATCAGGAAACTGTTTGGCAGGTCTTTTGCTATACGGCAAGTTAGTTGCGGTTCGTGCAATGCGTGCGAAATCGAAATTAACGCACTTGCTAATTCTTTTTATGATCTTGAACGATTCGGTATTTCCATTGTTGCATCTCCCCGACACGCAGATGCATTATTAGTGACAGGACCGGTAACGCGTTCACTAAAGGACGCGTTACAACTTACGTACGAAGCAACGCCAGACCCCAAAATAGTTATTGCGTGTGGTTCGTGCGCATGTGACGGGGGAGTGTATAAAGGAAGTTATGCAACGTTGGATGGAGTGGATAAGGTTATTCCTGTCGATGTATATATTCCTGGATGTCCACCTACGCCGAAGACGATTCTTGGCGCCTTACTTACGGCATTTGAGAAAAATACAATAAAAGTTAAAGCATAAAGATTTATTTATTATGGCATTTTTATTTTTTGCCAGTATTGTTTTATTTTTAATCGGAGCAATTTCCGCATTCATTTTTTCTGGTAATGCACGCTTGTCCCGATTTTTTGCATATGCGTCTGCACTTAGTGGTTCGGTTTGCGTGGCTGCGTTCTCTCTTTTTGTGCTTTTAAAAGGTATCGTTTTTCATTTTTCATACGTGACATTCTTTTCTTTCCCGATGTTTTCTTTCTCAATAGATGTGCTTGCCGCATTTTTTATTTTAATCGTTTCTCTAGTTAGTATTGCTGTTTCATTATTCTCTTTTTCATATGCCGAACATTACGAAGAAAAATATAGCACCGGATTGTTAGGGTTTTTGTATAACTCGTTTATTTGTTCAATGATTCTGGTTCTTACTGCAGATTCGGTTATCACATTTCTTATAATGTGGGAATTAATGTCGTTGCTTTCGTATTTTTTGGTTATGTATGAAAACAAAAAACCAGCATCGTTAAAAGCCGGGTTTTTATATTTAATA
>CAYVXI010000042.1:0-2768 GCA_964455595.1 uncultured Candidatus Saccharibacteria bacterium
ATGGAGAAACCTATCTTACGGATAGCAGATATGACACCAGTTAACCTTTCAATAGTAGATTTGTTTTCGTAATAATTAACCTTGCTGATGAATGGCACAAATTGTTTGTCATCCAAGAATTGCGCAATTTGCGAAAACTGCTCGGATGATTTTGCTTTTACGTTTAGACTTGCTTCCAATGGATTGGTGTCCAGTTCGTCCAGCACCTGTGAAATAATAGTGTCGCTTTTATGCTTTTCTTTGAATTTTGCTAACGCATCTGTTTCGGAAACATATTCAACGCTTTTTACTTCTTTTAATGTTAACAAGTTGTTTTTTACTCCTAAAATATCTGCTTCATCTGTTTTTTGTTTGAAATATACAGAAATGTCTATTTGATTCTGCAGATGCTGTACCACCGCTTCGGTTAACACAGAAATCATCAACAACGACAGAATCATAGACAATACCAACACCATGACAGATGCAGTGGTTACTGACAACCATCCATTGCGCCAAAAATTCTGAAAACCAACTAAAAATACTCTTTTAAATGATGTAAACATAGAAATAATTATACGACATAACGCCCATTTTGTTCATCTCGCACTATTTTACCTTTATCCATACTAACCACGCGCTTGTTCACCGTATTAATAATTTCTCGGTCATGTGTTGCAAGTAAAATAGTTGTGCCTAGTTCGTTAATTTTTAATAACAAACGAATAACATCCCACGTGTTAAGCGGGTCCAGGTTTCCTGTTGGTTCATCGGCAATAATAACATCAGGCTGATGCACAAGCGCGCGTGCAATTGCCACACGCTGTTGTTCTCCCCCGGAAAGCTGTCTGGGAAACAACTTTGCTTTATCTTCCAATCCGACAAGTTGTAATACCTGCGGGACGTCTTCTTCAATCTCTTTTTTAGTTTTTCCCGCAACTTCCATGGCAAATGCTACGTTTTCGTATGTAGTTTTTTGGGATAATAATTTAAAGTCCTGGAACACTGTTCCAATTCGTCGGCGCAGATACGGTAGTTTTGCATGTGACATTTCTGTAATATTTTCTTTATCTAAAAATATTTTTCCCGAAGTTGGTTTTTCTTCTGCAATCAGTAATTTCAAAAGAGTTGACTTCCCTGCTCCTGATGCTCCCACCAACGACACAAATTCTCCCTTATCAATATGTAAGGTTATTTTTTCGACTGCAAATTTTCCGTTATATGATTTTGAAACTTTATCGAATCGTATCATCATGCTATTTATTCTTTATATGAAAGTTCTGCTTCTATAAATTGTTCTAGGTCTCCCGACAGCACGTCATATACTTTTGATGTTTCGGACCCTGTACGATGATCTTTTACCATCTGGTACGGATGCAGTACATACGAACGTATCTGACTGCCCCATTCTATCTTGACCTTTTCCCCTTTTAATTCCGAAACTTCTTTTTTGTGCTGTTTTTCTAATTGCTCTGCTAAACGCGACGCTAATAATTTCATCGCGTGGTCTTTGTTGCTTTGCTGATTGCGTTCGCTTTGGCACGCTACGATAATGCCCGTAGGTTTGTGATGCAACCGTACTGCTGTTTCTCGTTTGTTTACGTTTTGTCCGCCCGGACCCGAAGAACGAAACATGTCTATCTCCAAATCAGATTCTTGAATATTCACGTCTGATAATTCTTCTACTTCGGGAATTACTTCGACATAGGCAAATGATGTGTGGCGTAATTTCTGCGCTGAAAATGGCGATACCCGCACCAGCCGATGCACTCCTGCTTCTTTTTTTAAATAACCGTATGCATACGCGCCTTGAATGTGTACAGTCGCATTTTTGGTTACCTGACCTTCCGTGCCGTCTCCTTCACCATAATGCTGATGAGTAACAGATATGTGCCATCCTTGAGCGTCTGCGTATTTTAAATACATTTTTAACAGCATAGATGCCCAATCCTGCGCGTCCTGTCCGCCAGCGCCTGCATACACAGATACAATGGCATTACTTTTATCGTAACTGCCCGACAACAACGTCTTGCGTTTCTTTTTTTCCAGCATCCGCTGAAGTGCAGAAAGGTCTTTTTCGAAAGACACTTCGAATTCATCGCGCTCTATTTCATTTTCGATGTGCTCCAGAAACTCTTGGTCACTTTGCGCTTTTGCAAATGCCTTTTCCAATTCCGCAAGCTCTTTCAATTCTTCTTTAAGAGCATTTAATTCCGAGGTAATAACCGCGGCTTTGCGATGATCTTCCCAAAAATTCTCGGATCTGGTCTGATCTTCTAGTTTCTGTATCTTATTTTCAATGATACTAACGTCAAAGGCAGTCCTTCAGCGACTGAAGGCCCTCCTGTATCGATATAAATGCTGACTTTACGTCCATCATGGATACAGTATATCACAAATATCAGGAATCTAAAACCCTTATGGAGCCGAGAGTGGGAATTGAACCCACGACCTTCTCGTTACGAGTGAGATGTTCCCTCTTTGTTCAGCGTTCAGAGCCGGAGGCGAGAGTCGAACTCGCGACCTCTACTTTACGAAAGTATTGCTCTACCAACTGAGCTACTCCGGCTCTGAACGCTGACTACAAAGAGCAATCCCGCGCTTCATTAACAACGCGCTATGGCGCGGGCTCTACCTCTGAGCTACTTCGGCATAAAACTGCTGTGGTTATGCGTTCGGCTTGAATTTTCCGTGCGCTACCCAGATGACCACGGCAAGCCACGCGCCGCCCATCACCCAGCTCCCCAGAACGTCCGAAGGCCAGTGCACGCCCAGATACAGCCGCGAGA
>CAYVXI010000043.1:0-7943 GCA_964455595.1 uncultured Candidatus Saccharibacteria bacterium
AAGATTAACGATAAAACCAATATCTGCGTCTATTTTCTGTGCATCAATAGAGTCAGCGTGAGGAGGGAATAAAAAAAGAACCAGGGTTTCCCCTAGCTCCGAGTTTTGTTTTTACAATGCGCTCAATCAGTTTTTATGCAAATCGGCATTCAGGATTGATTCTCCATCCGAAAGCTTTTTTGCAAACTCGATATTGCGCGAAGTGCGAACAACTTGCATTTCACCACTCAAAGAGTCGCAGCGGAATGTAACCGCATTGATTCCTGTAAGATCGCCTGCTTTTACCACCAATCCAAACTTCGTATGTCCTTCAACTTTTACAACAACTTTTGTCGAGGACATCACCGCTGTTCCCGCGGCAATAATCACTGCGTCACCAATGGGAATACCAAGAGCAGAGTTCACTTCCAGCAAGCAATTACGTCCGATTGAAATCGGTACATTATTTCCGCCAGAAAGTGTTCCCAGTATTGCGGCGCCACCACCGACATCAGTACCGGCACCAACGAAAGCGGATGAACTGATGCGTCCTTCCACCATAGAAGAACCTTCTGTTCCGGCATTGAAATTGATATAACTTGCTCCGGGCATTAGTGTTGTTCCTTCGCCTAAATAAGCACCGAGGCGTACCTTGTGTTGATCGGTAATTCGCACCCCCATCTTTAACGCGTTGATACGATGGATATAGAGCGGAAATTTATCAACCATATGCGGAGCAAACAAGATATCGTTAAAAGCAGCAGACATGAGTGCTTGCTCAATTTTACTCTCGTCCATTGGTGTATCCCCAATCCAGGCGACGTTGGGTAGTTTCGTGAAGACCTTAGTTAGATTAAGCACGTTCGGTTTGAAATGACGGTTGCTCATCCCGTAGAGTTTAAGGGTGCTATCCTCGACTCCCTGTGGAATGATGTCATCAAAAATAAACGTTGCGATAAGTCTCGAAGAAGTTTCATTGTTGTCGACGGGAAAATTTCGAGAGGCAAGTGCTCGAGTAAGGACGTCAATGTTGCTATGACGTTTGCCATCATTTTTGAATAGCGTAAAATATTTCAACGCCTCCCAAATTTGATTTCTGCTTAAAGCGATACTTTGCACCCCTTCCGGCGGTACACCAAGAACTTTCATTAGAATAGATGCGGTACCAAGGTTTTGATCAGGGCCGTTTACAACTGGATAGCGAACCGAAGCTAATGTTCCATTTCCAGTAAAAACACGACAACCGATAGCGAACAAAAGCGGTTTACGAAAATCAGCTAAAGCTTGAATTCCGTCGACCACACGTTTGAAACCATCAACATCTTGCGGGTACTTCGTATTAGACTGGCTCATGGCCGATCTCCTTTCTCTATTTTTGTGAATGAAAGATTGTTTTTTAATGAACAAACCCCCAAAAGATATCTTCTAGAAGTTTGTTACTTATATCACAAAAAATCTAAACTGTAAATACTGCTTCTTGTGAGTTTAAAGTTTAACCAGAGGCTTTATTGTACTGACGATGAGCTTGTACGCGTCGTTGCGGTAGTCCACGATGCCTGACACCAGCACCATCATGTCTTCGTGAAGCATGTCTTTTGTTTTTTCCAATGTTTCGGGAAACACGACCAGTTCAATCTGGTTTTTTAAATCCTGTAAATTAGCAAATGCCATAACCTGACCTTTTTTTGTCATTATTTTTTTTACCGTAAGTATTATACCGCCAACTTTTACTGTTTTTCCGATAATGTTACTAGAAATATGATTGATAGGAAGGGTCTGCTCTTCCAGAATGTCTTTGTGTTCGGCAAGCGGATGTCCCGACACATACATCCCCAGTAGTTCTTTTTCCCATGCAAGTTTTTGACGGTTTGTTGCGGGTTCGGTTTCTTTTAATTGTAGTGAGCCGATGGATTCTTCGACCATATCGAACAAGCCAATTTGATTGGTGTTTGTGTTTTTATGCATCTCTCTTGCATATTCCAGAATCAATTCGAGATTTTGGAGTAATTTGTTTCTTTCACCAAATTCCTCTAAAGCACCACATTTAATAAGTGCCTCTAATGATTTTTTATTTAAGTCTTTATGATTGGTTCGTTTAACAAAATCTTCTAAAGAGGCAAATGGTCCTTCTTTGCGCGCATCGATAATTGCTTCTACAATATTTATCCCGACGTTTTTTACTGCAGCAAGCCCGAATTGTAACTGTTTGTCTGAAACAACAGTAAATGTTTTAAAACTTTTTTGAATACTTGGCGGAAACACATTAATACCTAATGTTTTCGCTTCTTCTACTAAGAATGCGACACGTTCAATATCTCCAAAATCAGATGTCATTAACGATGCCATAAATTCAGCGGGAAAGTGTGCTTTTAGAAATGCAGTTTGATAACCAATCATTCCGTATGCAACTGCGTGCGAACGATTAAATCCATATCTATCAAATGGCTCAATCAATTTCCATACTTCATTCGCTGTTTTATCATCTATTCCATTTGCAATCATTCCGGAAATAAGTTTATTCCTCTGCTCTTCCAAAAGCGTTTTTATCTTTTTGCCAATTGCTTTGCGCAAAATATCTGCTTGCGGAAGCGTGAACCCCGCAAGTTCTTTGGCAATTGCCATTACCTGTTCCTGGTAAATCATAATGCCGTACGTGTTTTTCAGAATCTTTTCCATTAGTGGATGGAGATACGTTATTGGATTCCTGCCGTGTTTTCGGGCAATAAATTCAGGGATAAGTTCCATAGGACCAGGGCGAAACAGAGACACCATTGCAACGACATCTTCAAATACAGTCGGCTTTAGCTCTTTCAGATATCGTTTCATGCCGGAAGATTCCAATTGAAACACGCCAGTAGTGTGAGCATCGGCAAGCAAGCGGAATGTTTTTTTGTCATCCAGCGGTATTTTATTAAGATCTATTTTTTTCTTATGTCTTAATTCCACCAGATTAATTGTGCTTTCTATTATAGAAAGGTTTTTTAAACCGAGAAAATCCATTTTCAGA
Organism: uncultured Candidatus Saccharibacteria bacterium; assembly: GCA_964455595.1. GTDB lineage: Bacteria > Patescibacteriota > Minisyncoccia > GWC2-36-17 > WO2-46-25 > WO2-46-25. The sequence continues at coordinate 2,987 of CAYVXI010000043.1, forward strand.
AGACCCAAGTCTTCCACAGCATGCATTTCATATTGCGTGACAATCTGTTTTTTGCCATCAGCGCCTGCATTACCACTGTCGTCTTGTGATTTGCTTGCGTATTGCAAGGGCACAATAGTGTCTAGAGGTTCTTTTGAAAATACAACACCACATGCGTGTGTTGATGCGTGGCGTGACACACCTTCGAGTTTGCGTGCCATATCAATAATGGTCTTTGCGTCTGGATTTGAATCATAGAGTATTTTAAGCTCTTGGTTGTCTCCTAATGCATTATCCAGCGTTGTGCCAAATGGTATGAGTTTTGCGATTTTATCGCACAACTCCAAAGGCATACCCAGCGCCCGTCCTGTGTCGCGTATTGCTGCGCGTGCCGCCATTGTACCAAACGTAATAATTTGCGCTACATGGTCATTGCCGTATTTTTGCACAACATATTCAAGTACTCTATCTCTTCCGGTGTCGGCAAAGTCTAAATCAATATCGGGCATGCTGATACGTTCGGGATTCAGGAATCTTTCAAATAGTAAATCATATTTAATGGGATCGACATTGGTAATGTTGAGAATATATGAAACTATTGAACCTGCTGCAGATCCGCGACCTGGACCGACAATAATGCCGTTGTTTTTTGCCCAATTAACAAAATCTTGAACGATAAGAAAATATGAAGCGAAACCCGTTTTTTCAATAACCGACAATTCATAGTCTAGGCGATTTTTTACTTCATCGGTAACTTCTGGATATCGTGTCTTTGTATTTTCTTCACATAATATTTTTAGATAGGAAAAAGCAGTTTCGCCTTTTGGCACATCAAAATGCGGTAATTGGATTTTCCCCAATTCTATTTCTACGTTACAGCGGTCTGCTATTTTTTGTGTATTTTCTAAAGCTTCAATAGGATAGGGGAATGTCTCGTATATTTCTTGAGTGTTTTTGAAAGAAAAATCGTCCTGTGCAAGAGTTATACGGTCTCCTTCGCCGATTTTTGCGCCAGTCTGCACCGCCATGAGAGTGTCTTGAGCTTTCGCGTCTTCTTTGTCCAAATAATGCACATCACAGGTTGCAACAAGTGGCACATCAAATGTGCGTGCGTATTCTATAAGTTTTTCATTTATTTCGTGGCGAAGTTTTATATGAGGTAGATGCATTAATTCCAAATAAAAATTAGACGGACCAAAAATATCCTTATATTCTTTGATAAGGCTTTCGGCAAGTTCATAATTTTTCTGAGCCAATGCACGGGGGATTTCCCCTGACATACATCCAGACAATGCAATTAAGCCCGTGCTATAAGTTCGCAACAGTTCTTTATCCACACGGGGTTTATAATAAAACCCTTCGAGGTTAGCGTGTGTGACTAATTTAACAAGGTTTTTATATCCTTGGTTGTTTTGCGCAAGAATGGTCAGATGGAATCGCTTGTCATCTATTCCTGCTTGTTTGTCGTGCAATGTACGAGGCGCGACATACACTTCCGAACCGATGATTGGTTTAATACCGTGCTTTTTTGCTGTCTTATAGAATTCTATGATGCCATACAGCGATCCGTGGTCGGTAAGCGCCAAAGAATCCATGCCATATTCTTTTGCTTTTAACACTAATTGCTCAATTTTTGGCAGGCCGTCAAGAAGCGAGAAATGGGAGTGTACATGGAGGTGAACGAATTTCATGCTACAATCTTACCATATGAATAAGACGCAACCAACGTTGACAGAAGAGGAGAAATTATGGCAACAAGGAATCGTTCTTGTCGGTGTCGACGAAGCAGGAAGAGGCCCTTTGGCAGGTCCTGTAGTTGCCTGCGCGCTTGCTTTTAATATGAACGATAAAAAGACTTTAGCGTTTATTCCCGAACTTGGTATTAATGATTCCAAAAAAGTGACTGAAAAAAATCGAGAACGAATTTTTGAGATTATAACCAATAATCCTTCGATATGGTGGGCGACAGGGCAGGAAAATGAAAAAACCATTGATACGATAAATATACTTCAAGCCAGTTTGTCTGCTATGCACAAAGCAGTGTTTGCGTTTGAAGAAAAATACAAGATTTCTCAGAAAAAATACTTATATATAGATGGAAGGGAAATAATTCCCGAAATGACCATTAATCAGAAAGCGGTCATTGGTGGTGATGCGAAAATACTTTCTATTGCCGCCGCATCCATCATCGCCAAAGTCACCCGGGACCGCCTGATGTATGAATATGCAAAAAAATATCCAGAATACCAGTTTGAAAAGCATAAAGGCTACGGGACAAAATTACATTTTGAGCTTGTTAAAAAACATGGCATGTCGCCCATTCACCGAAAGAGTTTTTTAAAAAAGTTGCAGTAATACAAAGTTTGACTGTTAAGAACGCATAACCTATCATAGAAGATATAGATTCCCGCTTACATTCAGCGGGATGCTCATAATTATGGCAAAAGATAAAAATAAGGGAAAGAACGGTAAACGAGACAAAGAAGATCAGGATAATGGAAAAGAATACAAAGGAAGACTTGACCTGCACCCCGAAACGAAAAAAAGCGTGCTGGGGATTGTTTTTTTTGCGTTGGCTGGTCTTACTATATTAAGCTCGTTTGATTTAGCAGGTCGCGCAGGACAAGGGCTATATCCCGTTCTGCACCGCCTTTTTGGCGTGGGATTCTTTCTGGTGCCGCTGACATTTTTTATCATTGCCGTCGCATTTTTTCGTTCGCTTAAGACTAATACATATTTTACGCCATTATTTGGTGGGGCGCTTTTTCTTTTAAGCTTTTTAGGGCTTATTGATATATTTTCTCGACGCGCGACCGATATGGCATTAACTACAGGTGATTATCCTGCGGGGTATATCGGTTTTGGCGTATCGTGGCCATTTTTATATTTATTTGGATTTTGGGCATCTCTTTTGATATTTTTTGTTCTTGTATTAATTTCCATTTCTATTGCATTTAATCTCCCATTGTTCCATAAGAAAGAGCGTGATGAAAAGAAAGATGATAAAGCAGTAGAATCAGAAAAAGAAGATTTAGATGAACTTCCCGTATCAATTGACGATATGGAAAAGAAGAAGTCCCCGAGTTTTACAGCAATGACATTGGCTGCATTAAAGAACAAAGCCGGTGATGCGATGGAAAAGGCACGGGGTTCAAAAGAGCAAGAAATAAAGAAAGATAAAAAAGCGATAGCATCTAGCCAGACCGTTGCAGATTTTATTGTAGAAACACATCATGCGCAGTATCAGATACCACCAATAGAATTATTAGCAACCGATACAGGTAAACCTAATTCCGGTGATGTTCAGGCGTATTCACTTATCATCCAGAAGACTTTGCATAATTTTGGTATCGATGTGGAAATGGGAGAGGTAAATGTAGGTCCAACCGTAACACAGTACACGCTTAAACCCGCGCAGGGAATTAAGTTGTCGCGTATTGTCGCGTTGCAGAACGATTTATCTTTGTCTCTTGCCGCGCATCCTTTACGCATCGAAGCGCCAATCCCCGGAAGGTCTTTAGTGGGTATTGAAATTCCTAATAAGGTGGTTTCTGTGGTGCGTCTTCGTAATCTGATAGACAATCCTGCTTTTGTGGAGGCACCACCACTGACCATTTGTCTTGGCCGAGATGTATCGGGTAATCCGCAATATGCAGATATCGAAAAAATGCCACACGTTCTGGTTGCTGGCGCGACAGGATCAGGTAAAAGCATCTGTTTGCATTCTTTGCTGACCAGTTTGCTGTACAAGAATTTTCCGCAGATGCTGAAGTTGCTGATTATTGATCCTAAGCGCATTGAGCTTGCCGCATACAATGGTATTCCCCATTTATTAGCTCCTATTATTACTGATCGCAGTAAAGCGCTTGCCGCATTGCGATGGGCAGTAAAAGAAATGGAACGACGGTACGAAGCGCTGTCTGAATTCCATGTGCGTAATATCTCTTCGTATAATTCGCAAGTTGCAAAAGGTAAGGCAGATGGCAGTATTATGCCTTATATTGTTATTGTTATCGATGAACTTGCCGATTTAATGTCGGTATCTCCCAAAGAAGTGGAAGGTGCCGTTGTTCGTTTAGCACAAATGTCGCGCGCGGTGGGGATTCACTTGATTGTTTCGACTCAGCGTCCGTCTGTGGAAGTTATTACAGGTCTTATTAAAGCAAATATACCATGCCGTATCGCATTTCAGCTGCCATCATTAGTTGATTCCCGCACTATATTAGACATGTCTGGCGCAGAAAAATTGGTGGGTAGCGGTGATATGCTTTTCTTGTCCCAAGATCTATCGAAACCACGACGTATTCAGGGTGGATTCGTATCTGAAAAAGAAGTGAAGAACATTACCGATTTTATCCGAAAAACAGCTGCTGAAGGTTCAAGCATAGAATCTGATAGTATTGAATCAGAATTGGATAAGAAAAAAACAACCATAGATTTGAATGTTGATTTGAATTCATACAGAGATGATGATGACAGTGATGATGAATTGGTAGAACAAGCAAAAGAAGTTATTACGTCAGCAAAAAAAGCATCAACTTCTTTACTTCAACGAAGGTTGAAGCTTGGCTATGCGCGAGCGGCACGCTTGATGGATGTACTGGAAGACCGCGGATTCATTGGTCCAGCCGATGGAGCAAAACCAAGGGAAGTATATATAGGAGCGCAGGATTCGAATAGAATCGATTGAGCGGAGTGAATTCGGGTAAGATTCAAGGCGTAAGGAGCGATGCGTGCCCGGCGGTACGTGAGCGACGAACAACAAAGGAGCTTACTCGAATTCACCCGCCCGCAGGGAAGCTGAAAAATGGCTGATTTCTTTGTTGCTCCTTGTCGTGGTAGAATATCTACGACTTCCTCGTCGCGCTTCGAAATCATCTCATTTTTCAGCTTCTCAAGTTGATTCTATTCGAATCCCGCGCTCCTAGCTTCTGAAGAAACAGAGATTTAAATAGAATTATACTATCAAGCATGAAGC
>CAYVXI010000044.1:0-5247 GCA_964455595.1 uncultured Candidatus Saccharibacteria bacterium
TACCGTATATGAAATATATTAATTGAAACCCCGAAAAGAATAAAAAGTTAATGAAAGAGAGGGGTGTTTCTTTTGAGATATGTTTGGTAAAAATTGAAGGTAAAGACATTTTAGACATCTTGGATAATATACGGCATCCTCACCAAAAAATATTTGTTCTGGAAATCGATGGTTATGTTTACTTAGTGCCTTTTGTTGAAAATGATAATGAGGTTTTTCTATAAACCATCATCCCGAGTAGGAAATTCACCAAAAAATATTTATCCTAAGAACTACCAATATGAAAAAGAATATAAAATTGACAAAAGAAGAAAAGAACATCTTAACATCGGTGGAGAGCGGCGACTTTATTTCTGTACCTTCCAAAGCAAGGGATATTACGCACTATTCAAAAATAGCAAAAGCAACATCGGCAAAAAATAAAACCATATCCATAAGGATTTCAGAGATCGACCTGGTGAAATTGAAAGCAAAGGCCGCCCAGGAGGGCATACCTTATCAAACATTGATAGTTGCTTCATTGCACCGACTTACGAGATAAGACACAAAACTCTAAAGTGCTTTCACCATATAGGTGTCTTTGAGACGATAGCCGAATTTTGCGTAATAGCCTCGTACACCGGAACCGGCAATGACGGCAATAGACGAAAGTGTATATTCTTCTTGAACGATGCGCTGAGCTTCTTCTAGGAGTTTTCTTCCTAATCCTGTGTGTTGTTTTGCATTGCGCGCGGTTTTGGATAATGCTACCACTTCACCATAGGTATGAATTTCTCGAATGAGTGCAGATTTCGAAAGTGACGGAAAAAGTTTGTTTGTTTTTTTGGACGGGATGCGCAGACGCAACAGAGAAAGGATTTTGTCGTTCTTTGTATCTTCATATGAAAGAAATATCTCTTTTCCATCCGAAGCGTCGTAATCGCGGCGGATGAGTTTGATGTCGATGGCATCGGCAACAGCGCCTTTGATCTCGCGGCATCTGATGCAGCGGCACGACAGGCCTTGGGCAATCATTTCACGCTGGATGTCTTCGCGCAGGTTGGACACTTTGCTTCCCGCCTCGATGCTGGTTGCGGGGATGTCGCGGATGACGCGCACAATACGGCAGTATTCGGGCACGTATGATTTAGCTTTCTTGATGATGTCGATGAGCTGGCGGTCGGTATACGGTTTGTATTTTCCTTTCTGCCAGATGTTGTAGAGTTCGGCTTCTTTCACCACCATGCAGGGATAGATTTTGAGCATATCAGGGCGGAAATCCGCGTTGGCAAAGATTTCTTTGAACATAGCGACGTCTTTTTTCGCTGTGGAGCCGGGCAGGTTGGGCATCATATGATAGTTTATCTTGAACCCAGCGTCTTTTAAGAGACGTGTTGCTTTTATCGTTGCATCTATGTGGTGTCCTCGGTTTGATGCATCAAGAACTTCGTCATATACACTTTGCACGCCAAGTTCTACCCGAGTACAGCCATATTCTCGCATAAGTTTTATTTCTTTTTCGTTCACCCAGTCGGGCCGTGTTTCAAGCGTCAGCCCCACCAGTTTGTGTTTTGCAAGTTTCTGATTATGGTCTTCCAGCGCTTTCAGTGATTTTTTTGTTTTGTAGCTTGCGTGCGGTTTTTGTTTTTTAGTTTTTGTGTCGTTCAGGGCTTCGTAGATTTTTTTGATATACCATTCCTGATAATCGTGCGGGATGGCCGACCACGTGCCGCCGATGACAATGACCTCTATCTTGTCCGTGGCGTGCCCCTGCGCTTTCAGGGAATCCAGGCGCGTGCGGATTTGCATATATGGGTCGAATTCGTTCAAAATTGCGCGCATCACGGCAGGCTCGTTGGAGAGATAGCTTTTCGGCATGCCTTTTTCGGTAGGGCAAAAAGTACATTTGCCCGGACACCCCCAATCTCGGGTTAGTACGGTAATGGATGCAATTCCCGAAAGTGTACGAATCTTTCTTTTTTTAATAATGAGGTCAAGCTGTATGTTCCGCTTGATTTCTTTCGTTTTCATCATTTTCTGATATACTGAAAGCAACTTAACATTCCCAGGAAGGCCGTGTATGCCAAGACGGCGCATGTGTATGCGTTTTATGCGGTTAAATTCATGATCGGTCAGATTCTTTTTCTCCGCTGCCTCTTTAATTATATTTTCTAACAATACGTTATTCATGAAAAAAAAGTACGCTGATTTTTTAATTGAAAAGACAAAAGATGATTATGATGATATTGCTGATGACTTTAATTTGTCTCGATCTGCCTTGTGGAATGAATTGATGGATTTTGCCGGTACCGTAAAGGATAAAAGCACGGTGCTTGATTTTGGTTGCGGTAATGGCAGGATTTTTAAAGCGTTTCAGGGTAGAGATATGCATTATATCGGCACTGATCAATCAAGCGGATTGATTGAAACTGCAATTACAAATCACAAAACATTCGTAGAAAGCGGGGAAGCCCAGTTTTTAGTTACGTCTGGGGAAACCCTTCTGTTTCCTGATGCATCGTTTGATGCGGTTTTCTCTATTGCTGTGCTTCATCATATCCCGTCTCTAGAGAAAAGGAAAGCACTATTGGCAGAATTTAAACGAGTATTAAAACCAGATGGCGTACTATTTGTGACGGTGTGGAATTTGTGGCAAGAAAAATACATGCCGTTAATTGTAAAATATACGTTGAAAAAAATAATCGGTCAATCCGAATTGGATAGTAAGGATATTTTGGTCCCCTGGAAATTCAACACTGGCATTTCTCGCGCAGAGCGTTATTATCATTGTTTTACAAAAAGAGAATTAATTTCTTTGGCAAGAAAAGGAGGCTTTAAAGACATACAATACGGTTCTTTCGGTGGGGAAGAAAAAAGATTCAACCTTTACATTTTCGCAAAAAAGTGATATACTATATTGTATAAAATTTCTCGCAATGCAAACACAAGAACAATTAGTTACCGTATCTTTTTCTGCTATTTTAAAAGTAGCACTTGTTGTGTTTGGTCTGGTTTTTCTTTACCTTATTAAAGACGTACTCGCCCTGGTTTTTCTTGCGATTATTATTGCTTCCACGGTTGGTTCTTGGGCAAGTCATTTTGAATACTTTCATTTCCCCCGCATGCTTGCCGTGTTTCTTATATACTTATTTTTTGTAGCTATTGTCGTTTCGGTGATTTACTTTGTGTTACCACCAGTCATTGATGAAGTAAAACAACTTACTATTTTATTGCCTGATTATTATGATTCTTTTTCTGCACAAGTATTTAAAACAACGCGGGGCATTTCACCAGACTATGCCAAGAACGCACAAGACATTCTTACTTCGTTTGGCGAAAGTATAAAAGGGTTTTCTTCAGGCGTGGTAGGCGCGGTATCTAATTTATTCGGTGGTGTTTTAGCATTTATTCTAACAATAGTTATTTCGTTTTATCTTTCAGTGCAGAAAGATGGTGTTCAGGAATTTTTGCGTTTTGTTCTGCCAAAAAGCCACGAGGATTATATGATTCAACTGTGGCACCGCGTTGATATTAAGCTGGGTAAATGGTTGCAGGGACAGCTTCTTTTAGGGTTTGTTATCGGCACCGTTGTTTCTATCGGGTTGTGGTTTATTGGTGTGCCGTATGCATTGTTACTTGGTTTGATAGCGGGTATTTTTGAAATCATTCCTATCGTTGGTCCTTTATTCTCTTCGCTTATAGGTATTACGGTAGCTATGCTTATTTCACCAGGGTTGGGTATTTTTACCGCTATTTTTTATTTAATTATTCAGCAAAGCGAATCACATATTCTCGTGCCGCTTTTGATGAAAAAAATCACAGGATTGAATCCTGTGGTTGTTATCGTAGCTTTATTGGTGGGTGCAAAGTTAGGGGGAGTTATTGGAATGCTTATTTCGGTGCCTATTGCTACCATTATAGGGGAGTTATTTGATGATTTGGCAAAGCAGAAATCACATTCATAATACATACACTCCCACACCGATAACGCACAATGCCAAAACACTTACGTATATTTGGGTAAAGATGCCAAAAGCCACATGTGTTTTATGAGTTTTTGGAATAATGAGCCAGTGTAATGCGTTATGCATTTCAACATAGCGTTCCAGAAATTTCCAATTAAACAAGCGATACAACATCCACAGCCCGTCAGGCAGTATTCCGAAAAATCCGCCCAGCGCGAATAGCACTTGTTTTTCTAAAGGAAGATTTCCGACAAAAGAAAAAAGAAGAATTGCGGAAACGCCCACATCGATGACCAGTTTGTAAAAATGAGCTTTCAGCGGTGTTATTTCATAATCCTTGTGCGGAATCATGTCCAGCACAAAGTGTGAAATAAAAGCAGAAATGATAAGAACAAACGGATTTGAAATGGCAGTTGCAAGCGAGGCGCCGACCAGCACATGTGGAGTTATCATCATAAGGGTTTCTTAGATGCCCATTGAAAACTTGCACGAAAACACGCTGTCAATTTCCCCAGCGAGGAAATTGCGCTCGCTCTCATTCTCGCTCGCGCCTGTCTGTTGTGGCCGAAGGAATGTCCCGCAGATGCCAAAAGCTCGGTCTTTCATGAAATGAAAGTTTTGGCATTGAGAGGTCAAGGCCTGGCGCTTGTCGCAGGAACAAACGAACAGCCGGTTCCTGCGGGCATGACAGGCAGGCGCACCATGCGGACTCGAATTGCGAGACGGTTTTCTTAGCAAGTTTTTAATGGGCATTGGTAATTTAGACTGATATGAAAACATTATACATCGTAGGAACGCCGATAGGGAACCTTCAAGATATCACGCAACGAGCGTTGGAAACGCTCAGAAGCGTCGATGTTATTTTGTGCGAGGATACGCGTGTGACTTCTAAGCTATTAGCACGATACGATATCCGTAAAACATTAGTAGCATACCATCAGCACAGTAAACTTTCAAAAGTTGAACATATTCTTGGGATGTTAAAAGAAGGAAAAGACATCGCATTGGTGTCAGATGCGGGCACGCCCGGTATTTCCGACCCTGGTGGCGCCTTGGTGGAAGCGGTAGTGAAAGAATTCGGCGATGAAGTAACAATTGTCCCCATTCCCGGCGCCAACGGAGCCGTCGTGGCGCTGTCCGTTTCCGGGTTTCCGACTGATTCATTCCGGTTTCTCGGTTTTCCACCGCACAAAAAAGGGCGCCATAAGTTTTTTAGCGAGTTAGCCGAGAGTAAATACACCGTGGTAATTTACGAATCGCCCCATCGCATTTTAAAAACTCTGGCGCAATTGCCGCCGGAGCG
>CAYVXI010000045.1:0-8140 GCA_964455595.1 uncultured Candidatus Saccharibacteria bacterium
AGAAAAAATCCTAAAAAGAAACTGCGAATGTAATCATTTTTACCCTGTAATGCAACAGGGAGTATTGTTTGTCTAAACGGCATCTTAAATTTAATTAAGTTCAATTCTGAAATCCCGAAAATCAATGCGGCCACTCCACCAAAAATTAGCATCCAGCTCACAATGCGATAGAGTTCAACAAATCCCCCCAACCATCCGAGCGCCAATCCATAGAGCGTGAAAGTAAGCGTAAGACCGGCACCAAAAAGAAGTGCCATCATTAATCCTTTGCCAATTTTTTGAGACAACGCCATTGGTACAATGATAAATACTAATGGGAATGTACAGGGCAAAAAAATCATCGATACGCCAGCAAGAAATGCAAGAGAATATCCGGGTATGAATTCTGGCGAAGTCCACAAACTAAACAGTCCGACAAGAACTATTGAAAAAAGAATGGATGCGGTTGCCGTTAATATAATCTTGAATGTTTTTGTTTCCATGAGCTACCTTTGAGTTTATTTATTGCTTTATTTTACTCCCTAATTAAAAACTTGAATTTCCCCTTTTCTTGCAGTAGATTTTCCACTATTTGTCCAGAAGTTTTTACACCCAAACCACTCTCAATCCTTTCTTGAATTAATGCAACAATATCTTCATCTTCCTCGTGATTATTAGAAAGTACCTGAATTAAAAATTCTAAATCCCTGTTCTTTTTTTGGATAAATTGAGCCCTTAAAATTGCATTTTCGTATTTTTCATTTATCTCTAAAATGAGTTGTCGTAAATAAGATGCATAAACTTTTTCTCCTTGAGCGTTGATTAAATATTCCTCAACTCTTCCTTCAAGTATACGGATCTTTTTCCCGTCAATTCCACAACTACATTTCTCAACTGCGATTACGCCGCGGTCTCCAGTATCAAATTTGATAAGAGGCATGTAGTACATATCAAGCGGAGTTGCAATGATATTATTGTTTTCATCATTTTCCAAGAAAACATATTCCTCTAATACATGCAATCCACTCTGTTCCAAACACTCTAATGCAACAAAACCTATTTCCATTGAACCATAAAATTGGTATACTTTGCAGCAAAAGAAATCTTCAATAAGTTTCCGCTGGTGATCAAACAGCATCTCACCTGAGCACAAAACGAATTTAGGTCTGTTCTTAATTTCGTAACCACTTATTTTTATTTTGGCAATCAGTTCGCTCAAGTACGAAGGGAAAGAAAATATTACCGACGGATTTGTTTTATTAAGAGTTCGTATAAATTCTTTTGTAACATCTGTATCGATTTGTTCGAAAGTAAATAAGGGAGCGCCAACTAGTCCCGCCGGTTTATTTAAAAAATCCAATTGAGAATATAAGCCTTTTTGCCAAATACTTAGTATGGGCTCACCTTCTTCCCATCCGTGAAAATGAGCAATTTGAAGTAAGGTGGTGAGCATTTTCAAACCAATTTCTTTAGTTTTAAAGAAGTGAAGCGGACTACCCGTGGACCCACCCGTATTAACAGGAATTAAGGCGTTACTTGTCAAAATTTGAAAAAAACTTCTAACTGGATTTTTATAATTGATGATTGGAACATGCTTTATCACTGCTGTGTCCATAATTTGATAGATGTCTTCTTTCAAAACTTGTTTTCGTAGAACAAACTTAAGATTTTGAAAAGCTTCAATAAAATTTTCTGTCTTCTCTTCTATCTTTAAGAGATGCTTTTGATAGTAGGGTACATTTTGTTTAGCATAATCGTAAATACGCCTTAAACTTTCTGGATTAGTTCTTTGAGGTAAAAGTTTTTTATCAAAAATCCTATTTTTATAAATTTTCGAAAAACCGAGAATAAAAACGACTGCGCGAAGAACAAATTTTATGAATATTATTTTCATATGAATACAGAATGGTCATTAATAAGATTATTTATTTTTCATTCAATGCATTTTTCTTTTCTTCAAATTCTTTCTTTTCAATTTCACCTTTGGCGTAGCGTTCTCTTAAGAGATCAATTGCAGATTGAGTATGGTGCGTGCCGCGATGACTGCCATCGCGTAACCCATTAAACAACTGAACAACGAATGCAATGATGAGCACCCAAAAAATGAGCATTGCGAGCATCATAAGCCATCCGCCAAATCCCCATTCAAATATGTTGTAATAAAAGCCATTCATCATAATTAATTTTAACTACATTATAAATCTTTAAAGGATCTTGGCCGACCGACCATGAGAAGCAATGCAAGTGGAGCTCCCCAATTCGTCCAACGTTCAACAAAATCCCATATCGGCATACCAACAATCGGCCGCAAAAGAGCAGTGAAGAATCCCCAGAACACCATCCAGAGAAGCACGAGACGTACCGGCTTTATAAGAATAAGGATCGCCAAAGCAATATCTATAATTCCGATAAAAAATAATAGTTGAGCTGCCGTTCCTGCGTCTCTCACGCCAAAAGTCGAAAACCATCCAATCCAATCTTTCTTGCCTTGCAAGGCAAACACCCCATGGCCTATGAATTCACCAGCAACGGAAATACGTAGGACCCATTCTATAAGTTTTGTATTCATATTTTAATTAAATAATTGTTAATTTAACCAAGATTTTTATTCATTTGATAACGCATATGTCTATATTCTATACCCCCATGCCCCATACATCAAATCTAAATTGTTGATATACTATATTCCACATCCGCCCTGCTTACGTTGCGATGCCACCGACTCTCCTCTATCAACGCCACATCCATTCCCTCCGCGTTGTTTCTGTGGCTGGACGATTTGAGAAGCAATTCTCGCATATCCTTGAGCGCTGGAATAACTATCCCCAAGCATTTCCTGCGGATTCACATCCTCCCAATCAACGCCCTTGTTTTTCATATAAGTCGCAATCGTTACGTATGTATCGGGGAACCAATATGAATTAACAGCCAGAGCAGCTTTCCACATATCCCCTTCACTCACATCTTGTGAAGCCATAAGCTCGAGGAGCCCGAGCATAGCCATGCCATGATTGCAATCTGGGAAATGTGTAGAGTTTCCGCAACATGGCCGATATATGCCACGAGACACCTTGTCCACTATTGCTTGTTGTTCTTGTGTAAGGCTAAAAAACGTGTGCTTACTGTAGTGATCCATGGGGCTGCCTTTAGCAATTATCCATCCTCCTGTCGAAGCGAAATTCTCTGCGCCTCCATATCTGGAGTCCATCATCTCGCCCCTTTCAAGAATATCATTTCTACTTGCTAGGCCAAGAGCCCAGAATAAATTAAGTAGGTATCCGGCGTTTTCATTTGTAATTTTGAGCTTACCATTATTACGACCTAAAAGCAGATTTTTATATTCGTCGGTAAAGACACTTCTTTGGTCATAGATAGATTTGAGTTTGTTTACGTCAATTGCGCCTACGCTGACAAGTTGCGCGCCAAGATCGCCCCAACTAATTGGTAAAACCACGCCACGAGAGGACAATACTGCTTGCTCTATGGCCGATACTTGAACCGTCTGTTGATCCACCTTAGGCGTTTTTTGAGCTGTGCTGGTAGCTTTAAGTCCGGTTGTGTATACCAACGCACCGGCAAGAATGCTGGAGAATATCAGTATGCTTGCTAGAAACATATAGTCTTTCTTCGGCCGTTGTATCTCCTGCGCACTTTCAGTTGTTTTGTTTTCTGTTTCATAGTCCATAATTTTGTTGTTTATTTTTCATCACAGCAGTCGACCATTTTATTTACAATATCCTCAAACGACCACGGCTTTTCATTCGCCGCTATTTTTTTGAATTCCGAAGCGTCAACAAGTTTTAACCGCAATGCCCAAAATATGGAATACATTCTGTAGGCCTTATCAAACATCTCTAGAGCCTCATTTTGTTTACCATCAGAATGAAACTTTGCGCCGACTTCGATGAGTCGCATAGTCGTAGCGAGCAGATGCTTAGAAATGCACCATGTTTCGCCCTCGTTTTTTTCCATCATTTTAGCTAGCAGTTCTTTTCTGGTATTCCGAACTTCTCCAAGTAAGTCGAAATATTCCGGCTTTTTTGTTTTCGCTCCCGTGAAAAAAAAGTGCTCCTCAAGACTGATGAGGTTCATAATCGCAAGGCTCAAATCTTCTTCAGTTGAGAGATCGACGGTACTGGATCTTTTCATCTTCTCCACTTTTTCAAGCAGAGTATCGAATTGTTGTTTAGTAATCATGATAGTTATTATTAGTTATTAGAGAAAAAATATAAGGAGGCCAAGAATGACCATGACGATGCCACCCCATATCCTCATATTTTTTGTTTCCGATATTTTCCACACTTTCACTTTCTCGACCAATGCGCTGTCACTTGCAATCAGCAAAATAATAACGAGCGGCAAGATGAAAATCAAATTATAGAACAATAAGTAGCCGACACCACTAAAATATGTTCCCTGGTCATGCAAGAGCCCGAGCACCATAAGGTAAGGTCCACCGGTGCATGGAAACTCACATAAGCCCACCAATACGCCCAACAAAAATACCGCAGGTAATGTTGCCTTATTCATGAGCAATGCCATTTTGTTGTGCGCCGCTTGCGGAATACGAAGCTTGATTGGAAATGACGGAAAAAACTCATTGATGAGATTAATAACGCCAAGCGCAATCAAAAACGCTGCTCCAACTTTCGCCATGAAGTGCGGTGTATTGAACAGATGAAGAGCCTGTAAAATTCCAATACCTATCAGAATGTAGACTGTAAGAAGCCCAAAGATATAAACACCACCTATTTTTAAGATGCTTGATCTTGTTTTTTGAAGGGAAAGCAAAAACGCGATAGTGAGAAGCAGAATACCGAACGCACATGGATTGATACTATCGATCAACGCCGCTATTCCAACAAGTGGAAACAGCCATTTGCCTCCATCGCTTAGGTTCCAGAGCGCAGTCGTGCCGATATTCCCTGTTTTGAGCAAGAACACTCCTCCAAACAACACAACTGCAATGCTAATAAGAATTACAAGTTTTTTGTTCATACTAAGTTTATGGCGTGACTGTTGCAGCGAACTGAAGTTCGACCGGCTGTCCCGCGTTATTTTCAAGAGTGACTGTCCGCTGAATTCGACCGACTCCAGCAGGACCATGGGCGGCCGGATCAAACACAACCTCTACAATTGCTTCTTCGTTCGGATTGATTGTTCGATTAATTGACGGTACCGCTCCATGACCGAGCATACCAATAGGTCCAAACTTCTTGTCTCTTGTCATAAGGGTTGCAGTTGTACACATGCATGATGTGTACATTTTACTTATAGCGATAGCCTCATTACTAGTATTTTTTATTTTAAATTTATGCTTCACTTTTCCAGCTGCCATCGAGATGGAGCCAAAATCATAATTGTTAGATTCTTCAACAGTAAACATACCGCTACTGTTTGCAGAAATAGATGATAAACTTTCTGCTCTAGGACGAGCTATCCAGACTATGCCACCAAGGATTAAGATGCCAACAGTAATACCGATAATGGTTTTGTTCATTTTTTTGATGAGTCAATGAATATAAAAAATCCCTTGAATAAAAGGGATAAGCGGACCACGACATAAAACCCGTTCGACAAACAGTTTTATATCGGCGTCCTAAAAAGTAGTCGGGCTATTTTCGTGCAAAGACAACCATCGGACAAGCTGTTGTTTTTGAGGCGGCAAAAAAACATTCCTAAATCGATATCTATAAAAAGCGAGCGGAGGCTCCTTAGAAATAAACGGAGAGAAAAATGACAATCCGATGAAAAGCAGTGATGCGAATGCGAGCAAAAGATAACTCATAGCACTCTCCTCAAAAGTTGCGAGAGAGAAACCTTTGTAAGCATCAATATGAAAAGATGCGAAATCAATTGGGTTCGCTTCTTTTTGACAGTCCATTCCATTGACAATTGCCGCAATGCAGTTATTTGGTTTCATATCATGGACTTGACTGTGATTCATACCAAAAACACCGAAGACTGCTATTCCTATAAAACTAGCGATCAAAATTGTCTCGAACAAAGATTTCATGATGTTGCAATATAATGTTAGTATACACCACTTAGGTGGCCTATAACAAGATCAGCTAAACTTTAAGTTCTTCTCGCGGCTTCGTTTTTAGATCGTTCGACCATGAACTTGACAGCTTCGCTCATATTTTCATTTTCAAGGATAATATCCGGATGAAGATTTTGAAACACGCGGTAGATTTCATCAACAAACGCCTGTCCGACAAGTGGAACATTTTGATAATCAAAAACAATCACCTTAAACTTTTCAAGCCCATGCAAAATACGGCGTGCCTGTGAGCGCGAAATGTGTATACCACCAGAAGTAAAAAGCTTGACTCGAATTTCAGTTTTATCAAAACCATAGTCGCTATCACCATTAATATTCGTATATTTTTTAAACACCTCATCTAAATGCCGCGCGGAATCAGTAGCAATAGCAAAACTGACATGAGTCCCCCTTTTTACTCCATGCGAGTTGCGCACAAAAATGTCATTCGATAGAGTATCAATTTCAAGAACGTAATCAAAGCTACTCAAAACAAACTTATCACTTGATTTAGACGTAAAAAATATTCCTTCTCCGGAATGAGATTTTGGCATAGTAGTCGTTTTTCCTTTAAGTAAATCTTGCACGGCTTCCATCTCTGATTTTAGATTTTTCTTTCTCATGATATTACGAAATACTCCAACGCCAGAATCATTGACGTTAAACAATAGAACTCCACTTTGCAATGAGACCACTATAGAAATAAACTTTGAGCTAGAATGCTCAATCGCATTATTAAACATTTCCGAAAAAGAAAAAGTGAAAATGCTTCGTACGTTTTCCGAAAGTGTTTTTATTTGCGGCAACTTGTCTTCAATTTCAAGCAATATTTTGTGCTCTTCAAGCAATTCATTGACGTATTTCTTTTTAAAAATCGTCGGCAGAATTTCGGGATGCTCAACCATATATTTTTTTGAAATGTAAAAAGCGCCTCGAGTGCCACCAAGTTTAATTGCTTTGCCTTCTGCAACAAGACTAGAAACTACCAGGTTTACATATTGCCTTGACACATCAATTTCAGACATAATCTCCCGAGAGGTTACCTTGCCTCGTTTCTCTATTAAATAGAGTATTTTATCTTTATTTTTCATATACAACTTCATTGTAAAGCAAACTATATTCAATTGTCAAGTGATTGTCAACAACTCATCATCCTACATACTTAAGAATATAGAGCAGATTCTAAACATGCCAATAAAAACGAGGGCGCCCAAGGGAATTCATCCACGAGCGTATGAAAGAAAAAATATAGAAAGACGCTTTCTCCATATAAAGCATTATTAAAATTAAAGCAGGCTACGCTGAGCCATAACTGGAGCCTCTACTTTTCGCGCAGCAGCGCGATATTTACAAAAATCGCATTCAGGCCCAGATTCTGGCATAGCAATTCCGTTTAAACATTTGATGGCTTCACGCACAGTTTTTTCTACCCAACTATCATCTCCGACATAAGGAATAATTTTAATATCAAATTCTAATTTTGCATCAAAAGCTTTTTTGTCTGTGTTGCCATTACAATAAACAAAATATCCGGTGTTAGAAACTTTAAAACCGTTCTGCCGAAAAAGCCACTGATAAATTTCCATTTGCCTTTTATAACCAATTTGCCACTCTGCATCTAAATTGACTTCTTCGTCTTTTGAGGTTGCTTTATAGTCTACTATTATAATATCTTTATTGGGAGCTTCCCAAACATCGTCTACGCCACCAGTGATCACAACATTACTTCCTGGAACAGCATAAGTGATTCCCCTTCGCATTGCATCGCGCCACTCTTCTATTTTCTCGTGGCTAAAAGGCACTGCGTCCACACCATATTCTTTCATAAGCGGATGCGCGCTCCCAGCTGCACGATGAATATCAAATTCTTTTTTTAATAATTTATCCACCGCAGAATTTAGATTAAAAGGAAAACTGGGAGGTTGCCCCACACCCAAACGCCGATCCATATAAAAACAGAGCGGACAATTTAAAAATAAATCAATCTTAGAACGACTAAGCCGAAAAAGCTCGCCAGAATTCGGATCATAAACATTCCACTTTCGGTTAGGATTATAATATTTAGACATTAAGTTTATAATAACATTTTTTAACTTAAAAATTACTAAATATTCGTAA
>CAYVXI010000046.1:0-7587 GCA_964455595.1 uncultured Candidatus Saccharibacteria bacterium
CACATGGCGTTAATGCGATAGAAATTAAATCAGTTAATAAAATCAATAAAGAATCAGTAATATTAAGCATAATCAATAAAAATTAATAGAATCCCGCCAAATTCGAGACGCTCATAAAATTAGTGAAATAATACGCTACAAGATGAGTTAAAAAATTTCAACAATTATGGCGAAAGAAGACAAAAAAGAGGAGGTAAAAATATCGTCAGTAGAGGAAGCAATTTTAGAGATTCAGGGGAAGTTTGGAGAAGGCTCTATCATGCGTTTAGGTCAGTCAAAAAAAGTGAACATACCTGCAATTCCTACAGGGTCAATGTCTTTAGATATTGCACTTGGCGTAGGTGGTGTTCCTAGAGGCAGAGTTATCGAAATTTATGGTCCCGAATCATCAGGTAAAACAACGCTTGCTCAGCATATTGTGGCAAACGTACAGAAAGCGGGAGGCGTTGCCGCATTTGTAGATGCAGAACACGCATTGGACCCAGAATATGCAAAACGCATTGGCGTAGATATAAACGCATTGTTAATATCACAGCCAGACACAGGAGAAGAGGCTTTGGATATTACAGAGATGCTTGTCAGATCGGGCGGTGTGGATGTGGTGGTCATCGATTCTGTTGCGGCACTAACTCCCAAAGCTGAAATTGAAGGGGAGATGGGTCAGCAACACATGGGGCTTCAGGCACGTTTAATGTCACATGCTCTGCGTAAATTAACATCTATAGTTGCAAAGACAAACACTACGGTTATTTTTATCAATCAGATTCGTATGCAGATAGGTGTGTTTTTTGGTAACCCAGAAACAACACCAGGAGGTAAAGCATTGAAGTTTTATGCATCGGTACGAATCGAGGTGCGACGTGCGGCACAGATTAAAAAAGGAGAAGATGTTGTAGGAAATATCGTAAAGGCAAAAGTGGTAAAGAATAAAGTTGCAGCACCATTCAAAACTGCCGAATTTGATATTATGTACAATGAAGGCATCTCATTCGAGATAGATGTCATTAATCTTGCTGTTAAGCACGGTATTATTAAAAAGTCAGGTGCATGGCTGATATATGAAGATGCTAAGATAGGGCAGGGCATGGATGCTGCACGCAAAGCATTAAAAGTAGACAAAAAGTTATGCGATAAAATAGTTTCTCAAATAAAAGCTAAGCTTGCGGTGGATCAAAAAGCAACGGATGATGATGCGTAAAGCACTCTTTCTGAAATAATAAAAACCCCTGCGAGAGCAGGGGTTTTTATTATTGCCTGAGTATATTAACCGTTTGTCGCGAAGTTTGATTTGAGGTTGATTGTATAGGGCATAAGAGACATGAAACGGGCCCGCTTTACGCTTTCTGCTAACATGCGCTGGTGTTTTGCGCAGGTGCCTGATTTTTGACGAGGATACATCTTTGCTTGCATAGAAACAAATCCGCGTAAAAGACGAGTATCTTTATAATCGATCCATTTGATATTGTTTTGGCAGAAATGACACTGCTTTTTTACTTTCTTAAATTCGTCTTCCAGCTTTCCAGCTGGCATTCTTCGTTTTATAGCCATAATAATTTAAAAAGGTATATCTTTAACTTCTATTTCTTCATCATTATATGTTGGTGCATCTTCTTCTTTTGCTGAAGGTGAGAATGCTTTTTGTGAATCACCACCGCCTGTCTTAGGTCCCATCTGCATTGATTCTGCAATAATCTCGGTACGGAATTTTTTGGTCCCGTCTGGAGCATCCCATGAACGGTTTTCAATGCGTCCTTCCACAAATACCAACTGACCTTTTTTTAGATATTGTGCGCAGATTTCCCCAAGTCTTCCCCATGCTACAATATTGTGAAATTCTACTTTTTGCTGTTTCTGTTTTTGAGCATCGGTATAAAAACGGTTTGTTGCAATACCAAATGTGGTAACGGTTTGTCCTGATGTAGTGCTACGGGATTCAGGGTCACGTGTCACATTGCCCAATATCATTGCTTTGTTAAGATTCATAATATTATTTGTTCAAAATTTCTTCCAATTTTTTATCTAATTCGTTGAATTCTGCTTTCTTTTCTTCTTGTGCAGAAACACCTTCGTGTTTGAAAACAGCCTTTTCAATTTCTGATTGATCCATCTTCTTCTGTGCTTCAGGACGGGGAGCTGGACGATTCATCTGATTAATTTGTTTCTTGTCTACCACAATAAACATATGACGCAGGATGTTTTTATCCAAAGCGAATTTTGCTTTTACAGTGGTTAATTTTTCCGGACTCAATGCAAAATGAATGAAGCCAAAATATCCCTGTTTCTTGTGATTGATAGGGTAGGCAAGACGTCGTTTGTAAGGAATTTCTTCTTTACTAATATCGCCTTTCTCCGCGACAATTACATCTTTAATTTTTTGCGCATACGCAACCATCTCCTCATCCTTAATGTCAGGAGAGATAAAATACGAAAGTTCGTATGTTTTAAGGTTTTTATTTTCCATAAATGCCAAAAATAACAATGAAATGATTGTATACTAATGTCTAGAAAATTGCAAGCCCCGCCCTTGAAAAGCACTGCGCTTTGCGCAAAAAATGCCACCGTGCTTTTCAAGGACGGGGCAAAAGCTTATTTGAAGCTTTAAAAATACGTGCTATACTTACATATATGAAGTCTATACTATTAGAAGAGGTTTTTTCACCCGCATGTCGGGTATGCGACGAATTTGAGAAATATTGGCACATAATTGCCAAAGATTTTCCTAATGTAGAATTCAAGCGTTTGGACATATTACAGGAAGAAGGACAAAAAGCCATTCAGAAATATATGATATTTTCTTCTCCAGGGATTATTATTAATGGCGAATTATTTTCTTCCGGTGGGTATAATGCAGAAGAGTTGGTGAAAAAACTTAAAGAACTCTCGTAATAAAAAACAATCCGTGAATAAGGATTGTTTTTTAAATTCTAAATTCTATTACATCGCCGTCTTTCACGACGTATTCCTTTCCTTCGGTACGGAGAAGTCCTTTTTCTCGTGCGACTTATTTATACGCTCCTTGGCGGTGGCCGATGCGGATGACAAGAATGAGCAGTTCTTTTTTGTAGGTCTCGTAAATGATGCGATAGGGCCACACGCGGACGGAGTACAAGCCATCAAGTTCTCCTTTGAGTTTTTTTCCTGTAAAAGGGTTTTCTGCAAGTCCCTTGAGAGCCAGCAAAATTCTCGTTCTATTACGTCCCGTTACTTTAACGAGGTCTTTTTCCGCTTTTGGTGCGAGGCGTACGTGATATTTCATGCGCGTTTTCTTGTTTTACCACCACTTCTTCCAGTGTCTTATACTTTTTATATGCTCCGGTCGCGACAGCGCGATGTGCTTGTGTAGCATCTTTTTTCAGGCCGGGGAACTCCTGCATAACTTCAAGCGTTTCTTGCCAAGATTCGAACTCATCTGCCGACATAATGACGGCTTGAGGGCGCCCTTTTTCGGTGAGGGTGTAGTAGATATACGGCTTTTGGATGTCTTTGGTTATCTGAAATATTTTTTTCCGCGCTTCCGATATGGATAATGTGGTTTTTGCATTCATGCGTACATAATAACGTACGTAAAATAGCTTGTCAAGCAACTCCATCACCCCAGTAGTAGAATATTTCATATTCACTACGGGGCAAGCATCGCCATAGTTAAATTCTAAATTCTATTACATCGCCGTCTTTCACGACGTATTCTTTACCTTCGGTACGCAACAGTCCTTTTTCTCGTGCGGCCGCATACGAACCTGCATCAAGCAAATCTTGCCAATGTATAACTTCAGCACGTATAAATTTTTTCTCAAAGTCAGTATGAATCTCGGCTGCTGCTTGCGGTGCCTTTGCTCCCTTACGAATAGTCCATGCTCGAGTTTCCATTTCACCAGTGGTAAGATATGTTTCCAGTCCCAACAGCTCATAGCTTTTCTGTATCAGTTGGTCCAAGCCCGACTGTTCGCCAAGCCCGAATTCTTTTTTGTATTCAGTGCGGTCTTCTTCAGAGAGGTCATTCATTTCTAATTCGATTCCGGCATCAAGCACCACAAAGATAGATTTATTTTTTGTAAAATAATCCATGAGTTTTTTGTAGCGATCATCGTTCAGTTCATCCAAATTCGTCCCACCCATTTTTTTATTCAAAACATACAAAATAGGTTTGGTGGTAATAAGGTTTAATTCTTTTACCAAAGACAATTCTAAATCTTCAAATTCTATTGTATTGGCAAGTGCACCCGATTCCAAAGCTACTTTTATTTTTTCCAATGTAACTTTTTGAGCAAGCGGTTCTTTGCGTCCCGACTTAGCTTCTCCTGAAACTTTGTCTAGTCGTTTGTTTACCGTGGAAAGGTCGGCGAAGATAAGTTCCAGGTTGATGATTTCGATATCGCCCAGCGGGTCTATGCGTTTTTCCACGTGTATGATGTTGCTGTCTTCAAAAATACGAACCACCTGCGCGACCGCCTTTGTTTCGCGGATATGCGACAAGAATTGATTGCCCAATCCTTCCCCTTGCGAAGCACCTTTTACCAAACCAGCAATGTCGGTAAATTCTATAGTAGTGGGAACAATCTTTTTTGTATGCGAAAAAGTCGCCAGCTTTTCAAGGCGGTCGTCGGGCACGGTCACGACTCCTACATTAGGGTCGATGGTGCAGAAAGGATAATTTTGAATATCAACGGGCTTTTTGGTTAGCGCTTTAAACAGCGTTGATTTCCCCACATTGGGCAGACCGACAATTCCAATAGATAATGACATAACGCTATCGTACGGTTATGGTGATGTTTTGTCAAAAATAAGAATCAAACACAAACCCCGTTTGAGAAAAAAGAAGAGCCCCTTGCAGAAATGTATTCTGCAAGGGGCTCGGGTTGGGGTGTGTTATACCCCCAAGTATTTAATTGCATAGTAGGTCTCGAGACCCAGCTGCCCTTTCACGTAGAGAAGAATAATCTTGGTATTAAAGTTCGAAGTCATCTCACGGGCTAGTTGTTTTACTAAATCAATATGTTCGCGACTGTATACCTCGAAGACCAAATAATTACTGGTATCCGCTCTTTCGCTGAACCTACTGACGGTACCGATAAATTCCTGCCGAGGCTTCAGTGTGATGATGCCGAACAGGTATTTTCGCGGTTTTGCTTCAGGGTTTGTACGTTTGATATCGAGCGAGAAGGTTTTTGAGATAACATCGAATTCCTTCAAGAGGAGAAACTCCATGACTTTGAGCAGGAGAGACTCTTTATCCTGATTGTTAACTGATTTTGTTTTGTCGTTCATTATTACTCCTTTCAAGGTGCTGTTTGACTGCATCAAACTACTATAGCTTGATTGCTTGCTATTCTAGCATAATAAACACCTTGCGTCAAGGGAGACAATAAATAAAAAAAAGCCACTCCCTTTTGCGAGGTTGTGGCTCTTTAGAGTATAGCGCATTTCAAGTTTTTTGTTGTTTTGCCAGGAAGTCTTTGCCTTTACCGACGGTTGTGTTGATTGGCAGCCCTTTTGCACACAAAGGACAATTGTTTGCATCCCAGGCATCCATTGAAATATCGACAAGCGAAATCAGTTTCGAATCCCCGACATCGTGAATCGTGACACCACCACGATTACAGAGTGCGCCGATACCAACAACATAACCCCCAGTTTGACGCACAAGATCAACAACTTTTCTCACCGAGCCGCCCGTGTTGAGTATATCTTCAACCACAAGGACACGGCGCCCGGTAACAAGCTTGTCATAGCCACGGGTAAATATGAAGTTTCCATCAGGTCCTTTTTCTGCATATACCGCGAGAACCGTGCTGCAGGATAGTCGTGTCAAATGGTGTGCAACCCACTGGGTCAAAACAATTCCTCCAAGAGCCGGTCCAACCACCACATCCACTTCTTCATTGTTGCGGAAAAATTGTCCTGCTATTGCTTCACATAGCTGTGATATGTCTTCAGTATACGGATACACTGCGTCTTTGTTCACATATGCACTGCCGTGTTTACCCGAGGTATACACAATGTGGCTGTCGGTGATGACCGCTCCGCGCGCGCCGAGGATTCGTAAAACATCTTCTTGTTTCATGTTGCCTCCTTATCGATACTGGTTAATGAGATTATGAAGTTTGAGTGTTTCTTTATATGCTGCTTCTGCAAAATCAGACCCTTCTGAAGCATAGATGATACTGCGAGACGCGTTGATAATCATGCCTTGCCGGCGACTATTCTTGCCGGCATTCACCGTTTTCATCACATCACCGCCTTGTGCACCAATTCCCGGAATGAGAATTGGCATATCGCCGATAATTTCCCTTACTTCTTTGAGTTCGTTGGGATTTGTTGCACCTACAACAACTGCACAGTTCCCGTTTTTATTCCATTCCTGTGCAACCTGGCGAGCGACAAATTGATACAGCGGCATGTTGCATCCAGGCGCTACGCTGATATACCTATCCTGAAATTCGCCGGCGCCGGGATTTGATGTGCGACATAAAACGATAATGCCTTTATCTGCGCGATCCAAAAACGGCTGTAAAGCTTCGCCGCCGAAATACGGATTCACCGTAATTGCATCAGCATTCAGAAAATCGAATGCCGCAGTCGCATATCCAGCATTTGTGTTGCCGATATCTGCACGTTTTGCATCAAGAATTACAGGAACATTAGGGGCGACATTATTTATGTAACGAATCGTCTCGCGTAATGTCGATAAACCTTCATTGCCATATGCTTCATAAAACGCAATATTCGTTTTGAATGCAAACGCGGTACTGCTAGTTCTATCAATGATGGCTGTGTTGAATTCAATGAAGGTGGTTTCCGGATCAATACCTCTATCGTCCCGTGATGCATCTGATATTTGTGCGGCTTCAGGAATCTTTCTGAGTACAGGATCAAGTCCTACACATACAAACTTCCCGTCTTCCCACTGCTCATGCAAAAGTGCCATAAAGTTTCTGTTTTTCATGTTAGTACCCTCCTATTCTTTGATTGTTAATGTACGATTTAATCCCGAGAATCGGGTTTAATATCAGAGCAACACTACCTCAAATAGCAATAATGGTCAAGCTAAAAAAAAACACCAATACAGGTGTCTTTTTTATTGGTGCAGTATTCTTGAATTAGTCTGAACGCATTTCGCTGCCTGTGGCGGCCTGCCCCGTAGCTCCGCCGAAGGTGGATGGTATCGGGGAGCCGTACCGCTGACAATTTCCCCGCCATATATTTTAAAGTTTTAAAAGGCGGGATTGTTGTTTGTATCCAATCACTTTGTTCTTGGACAAACAGGGAACAAGTTTTTCTTTGGCGTATTTATCCTATGCGAATAAGAACAACGGCAACAATCGCAAGGAGTAATAGGAAAATCTTTTTTACCGTCAGCTGTTCTTTGAATAAGAAATATGCGGTCAGGGCGGTTATCAAAATATACAACGAGTGAATAGAAGTAATCAAGGGGAATGGTCCTTTTGTGAGCGCAATATAAAGCGCATAACCGCCGAAAAAACTAAAAACGCCTATCAAGCTTCCAATACCAAGTCCACCAGAAAAAATATGAGTTTTCCAATCACGACGATGAAGAATCAAATAAATCAACAGAGCAAATATAGCCGC
>CAYVXI010000047.1:0-3450 GCA_964455595.1 uncultured Candidatus Saccharibacteria bacterium
CAAATCACATATCAAGGAGGGGAAATTAAGATTTGAGCCAACACTATCCGATGATCAAATCGGGCCTGCTTCGATTGATTTAAAATTGGGCAATATTTTTAAGGTGTTTAAACAAGGAAAACTTCTTAGTTTAGATGTAAAAAAAGGCATACCAGCAGAATTTATGGAAGAAATAGTTATTTCCGAAGGCGAGTCCTTTATTTTGCACCCCAATACCTTTGCGCTGGCTTCAACAGTTGAATATGTATATGTTCCAGACGACATAACTCTTAAAGTAGAAGGCAAAAGTACTCTCGCGCGCATGGGAATTTTGGTACATACAGCTGGTTTTATAGATCCTGGATTTGAAGGAACAATCACACTGGAACTTTCAAATCAGGCAAGCCTGCCCATAGCAATTTATCCAGGCATGTATATCTGTCAGGTGGATTGTCAAATGATGTCTAGTCCTGTAGAGGTTTCCTATAAAGATCGAAAAAAATCACTCTATTCAAAAAGCGTAGGACCGAAAAACGCAGATACGCGGAATTTATTCGGCAAGTAGATCTATGGGGTGATGTTGGAACTTTTTTAAAGGAAATCAAATAAAAAAACAACCCACCTACTGGCGGGTTGCTGCATTCAGACGTAGAATATTGAGGCGTAGAAATTCAAGAACTTTTGGTAGTTCGTTTTGGATGGAATAAATAAGTAATGCATAAGATGCTTCGTCGGGTTTTTTTACTTGCTCATCTAACTGCAAACTGTACCAAAAATCAATTTCAAGTAAATGATCAAACAAACTGGAAAGATTTGCCGGCATCGTTTCTCGAAAGCGCGATTGAACCTGTCGTTTTGAATCACCTTCCAGTGCCCCTTCATAGATAAGCATTTTGCGAGCCACATGAGTCGTGGCCTCCATAGCTTTCTTAAGAAAAGTCACTAGTCGTTCGTCTGAATAAGACGTCATCTGTGCTAATGACTCCTGCATGTTATACATCTTCATCTTGATATAGGATTCAATTTCTTGTTCCGCAGATATTGTTGGTGAAAGTAA
This sequence comes from uncultured Candidatus Saccharibacteria bacterium, assembly GCA_964455595.1. Classification (GTDB taxonomy): domain Bacteria; phylum Patescibacteriota; class Minisyncoccia; order GWC2-36-17; family WO2-46-25; genus WO2-46-25. The sequence goes on from CAYVXI010000047.1 coordinate 1,037, forward strand.
TTCAATAAAGTTACCTTTAATGAATCCTCCTGCATCTATTGATGCCTGCAGATGTTGGACAAACGAGACACCAAGATGGTGCAGGCGTGTTTGAGCTAAAACCGTATCACATGGTGTAAAGTTAATCGGTACATGAAAATCATGAGCGATTCTGTCCATGCTTTGCATAGCTGCCATTGCAGATTTTTCACTTTCTGTTTTATAAAGAACAAGACAGTCAATATCGCTACGGTTGTTGAAATCCCCGCGAACTACCGAACCAAACAAGAGCGCACTGACTACTGCTGGTTCTACTGAAAGAGTTGCTCGTAGTTGACGAGCAACAATATCAAAACTTTCGCGCTTAGGAACTTCACCCGCACGAATAGCTTCCCAAGTAAAAATTTGACCCATGATTCCCTCCTAAAATATTAATGTACAAATCAAACAAAATATTGGCTAAACCTCATTTATTAAAATACTACAAAATACCACTAAAGTCAATTATGTGCTTCCAGTAAATTTTTATAAAGACATGATACAGTAAGCGGACCTATGCCCCCTGGCACAGGTGTAACAATACTTGCTTTCTTTGCAACGCGCTCTAGCGAAACATCTCCTACTATTTTCCCATTGTGTTTGCTTGCGCCAGCATCAATTATAATTACCCCTTTTTTTACTTCCGAAATAAGATTTGCTTTACCAACGCCCGATACAATAATATCGGCTTTTTTTGTCAGCGTGGAGATATTTTTTGTTTTTTTGTCGGCGATAATGATATTAGAATAACCTTTTTGTATCAGAAATACATGTAATGGTTTTCCAATAATTTTTCCATAACCAACAATTAAAATAGTAGCATCTTTTGCTGGTTTTTTTGTTTTCAATAAAATCTGCCATATTGCTTGTACAGCAGGAGCAATAAAAGGAGAATCCCCGCGAAGATTATCAATGTCTTTTTCTGGTATGATAGATTGTATTATTTTTTCCGTGTTGAATTTTTTAGGTATAGGAAGTTGGACAATTATACCATTAATACGTTTGTCTTTGTTTAATTTTGTAATGGCAGAAATAATATGTGTTTGTGAATTAGTACTAGAAAGCGTTATTAAATCTAAAACACACCCTACTCTTTCTGCAGCGCGCTTTTTTTGTTTAACATAACTTAAAGACACTTGGTTTTTTCCAATAAAAATAACAGCAAGGCGAGGTTTTGTTTTTAGAGGAGCCGTTATGTTAAGAATCTTTCGTTCTATGTGTTTTACTAACGGAGCACTATATAAAATCATATATCTAGTTTTCGTTCTTTGACTCTTTGTTGTGCTTCAGAATCTGCACGAGCCCATTGATATGTTCCGTAATCGACGAATTGCAGGATATTTTTTGCCCAGGGGTGTTGTGATACAATTTGCCGAGTCATTTCCTGACACAGTATACGATATGCTGGATGTCCTTGCGGTGTGGTGCGCAATTCCAGCATGTGTCCTGCTTCGCGCAGATTCATACCCATGCTCCAGCGCATGCGGTGTCCGAACAATGTCACATATTGCCCGGCGGTTTTCCCGCATTCTTTCCGTATTTTTTCGTACAGCGCCTCCGTATTTTTCCGTACCGCATCTACTTTTTCCTGGAACCCGGCTTTTCTGATGTCTTCGTTGTCGGCAAATCCCAGGTACGGGTTAAGCAGTTGTCGGTGCTGGGTCAACATACGATGACGTTCTAAGTCTCGATAAATGCCAAAGTCTCCTATCAAATCGAACGTTAAAGGGTAGCCAGCCTCTAAGGCACGGTCTGCACGGTCTCTACGGGTTTTTCTGTTGCCTATATAGGTTTGTACTATTTTTTCTTGTTGCGAAGAAGATAACGAACCAACTATTGTATACAGTTGAGTAAGCGGATGTGCGCTATAGGTGTATAACATTTGCGCCAGCGAAAGATGGAAAAAGTTGGTTTTTGTTTGATCAAGCAATTGTACGGCATTTTCTTTTTCTGGCTGTGTTGATGCAAGTAATTTATCGGAAAGTTTTTGCATCTCTTGTCTGGTTTGCACGAGAAATTCATTTTGTTTTGCGCGTTTAACAAATGTTGGGATTACTTGGTTAAGTGCGGTGTGTGCATCTTTGGCAATATCATGCATTTCGGAAAGTCCGTGAGTATATAAATGAGTAAGGAGATGTTGATAGAATCTGCCATTGCCGAACATGCCCACATTGGTGAGCGTGCAGGCGGGAAGAAGAATGCGGATGGTGTCGCAGGTTTTTGTGCGAATATCAAATTTGTAGGTGCGGTCAAAGGCTTTACTATCTTTTTCCTCAATCATTTCTGTCCGTTTTTGTTTTGTGCCTGTACCCAATATATCATATTCTGATTCCTCAATGGGTTTGATATTTCTGTAATAGTTTTCCATTGGTTCAACCAGTCCAGCGTATGTTTCA
>CAYVXI010000048.1:0-6642 GCA_964455595.1 uncultured Candidatus Saccharibacteria bacterium
GACGTGTAGCGTCGCCTGCTTTGAGAGCTGTTATGATGTCGGATTCTATTTTTTCGTACAAACTCATATGTATGATTGTAAGAAATAATGCCTATTTTCTTCCGTATTCTTCAAGCTTTCCGAGCTTGAATAATTTTTCACGCTCCTGATGTGTGTGGTATCTGCGTAATGCAGCTGCCTGTTTCTCTTTCTTGTTCTTCGCGGTTACTTTATATTTAATTTTGCGCGCGCGAATCAACACACCGGATTGTTGCACTTTCTTCGTAAAACGTCTCAAAAATGCTCCAATAGATTCATTATCTTTTCTTCGTGCTTCTATCATAACATATTCACCTCCTTTTGTTTCTGGCCTTCATCGTGAAGGTCGTTCGGCCAGGCCAGCAGATGCATGTGAATATGCTCTATCACCTGCCCGCCTGCCCGTTCGACATTAAATGCCAGTTTATACCCTTTTGCTACGTTTAATTTTTGCGCCACTTCTTTTGCCGCTAACAATAATTCTGAAACATCTTTTTCATCGTTTACACTTAAATCATTCACTGAACGAATATGTTTTTTTGTCACCATCAACGCATGTACAGGCGCCTTTGGATGAATATCTCTGAAAGCAAAAACAAACTCATTTTCAAAAATAATTTGTGCTGAAACTTTTTTCTCGATGATTTGACAGAAAATACACATACTTTATTTCTTTAATTTCTCTTTAATTAACTTGATAACTTTTTCCATGGAAACTGCTTCTTGCGAACCAGATTCCATGTCGCGCACAATGATAACGCCATCTATTGCTTCTTTTTGTCCTAATATCAAACTTAACTTCACACCGGACCGATCAGCAGCTTTTAACTGTGCCTGAATACTGTCTTTACCAAATGCTTCTGCAACAGCTATTCCGGAAGTACGCAATTCTTCAAACAACTTCAAACATTTTTTCTTGCTCAATGCACCTAATTGTACCAAAAATACATCTGGTTTCCAAACTGAAGACACTTTAACGCTCTGACGTTTCATTACACCAATAATACGTTCCATGCCCATACCCGCGCCTACCGCGGGAACATCTCTACCGCCTAATGCTTTTGCAAGGTTATCAAACCTACCGCCACCACCTAATGCAAGCTTAGAACGTTGATGGGTTTTTTCCGCTCCTCCTTCGGCGTGTTCATCTTCCAGAAATACTTCAAAAACGGTTTTGGTATAGTAATCAAAACCACGAACCAAGTGCGCATTCAATGAATAGGGGATTTCCAATTCGTCCATGTATTCAAGCACGAGTTTAAAGTGGTCGTGACATTCCTGACACAAATGGTCTATCAAATTAGGAGCGTGCACTTTCAACTGTTCGCATTTTTCCTCTTTACAATCCAAAATACGCAATGGATTTTCTTTCATGCGACGCTTACAATCTTTGCATAATTTAATCGAACGAGCGCGATAATAACGCAATAACTGAGTACGGTATGTGGGGCGACACTTTGTACAACCAATACTATTTACTTCTACATTAAGATTCTTTAAACCAAGCTCTGCACAGGCAACAACAAATATGTTGATAATCTGCGCGTCATAGATAGCATCTTGATCGCCGATAATTTCGAATCCCGCCTGATGAAACTGACGATATCTTCCTGCCTGTGGCTGTTCATAGCGAAACATAGGGCCTACATAATATAATTTTGTAGGCTGAGGAGCGTTAAACAAACCATTTTCCAAATACGCACGCATGATACCTGCTGTTCCTTCCGGACGCAACGCAAACGAATCACCGCCTTTGGACTTAAACATATACATCTGTTTTTCCACCACATCGCTTGCATTGCCTACTGATGCGGTAAACAATTCCGAATTTTCAAAAATCGGGGTATCTATTCGTTCAAAACTATAACCCAAAGCAATATGCTTAATAACCTTTCGCACCTTTTCCCAGTACTTCTGATCTTCGGGAAGGATATCGAAAGTTCCCTTTGGCTTCTGATATGTTTTTTTTGACTTTGTAACAGCCATAGAATAAAAATTAGTAAATTGTAGCTTTATCGAATGGAAATGCACGTAAAAGAACTTTTCCTACCATATAGCTTCTGGGTAATGGTCCCCATAAACGTGAATCGGAAGAATGATTTCTATTGTCCCCCATTACAAAATATTCTGTATTCCCCAATGCCGTAGAAATATTTCCGTATACTTCCTTATTTGGCAGGTATTTTTCTTCAAGAAAAAAACCTTTTGGTTTCTCTGCATTTTTAATCAATATGCCTTTGTCGTCTATCGTAATAGATTCCCCCGGCATCGCTATAACGCGTTTGATATAATATGGGCAATTTTTAGAATGAGTAAACTGATAGGTAATGCTCTGGCATTCTCGCGGATTATACGGATACTGAAACACCACTACGTCTCCCCGAGAAGGATTACCTGTCAGATAGCTTATCTCATCAATAACCAAATAATCGCCATTCTGAAAGTTTGGCTCCATAGATGCGCCGAGAACAAAAAAAGGCTCCACTAAAAAGTACCGAATAGGCAGAATGACCAGAAGCGAAATGAGCGCCAGTTTGAAGGTTTCCCACAAAAATGAGCCAATTTTTTTCAAAACCATAGCGCAATGATAGCATAAAAAATCGCTTCCCGCAAGCCAGGTAGCAAGTTTTAAAATTTCTTGTACTGTGCTGTAATTGATTCGCTAATCCCATATGTATCACCACTCTTTCACGAGCCGTAGCCGATGAAATTCTCGCTGACGGTTTTCAACAAACGTGACTCCTAAGTCGTAACCTAGGAATAACGCACGATTGCATATTTATTATACAAAATAAAATCCCCCGACAAAGTGCCAGAGGGACTAAGGGTCAAAGACCCAAGACTACAAGGTTTCAAACAGTCAGTTGCGGGGAGACCAGACGATGCTGAAACTCAGCACGCCAGACGCAGTCGAGCTCGAACCGATTGACGTAGACGCAGAGGCCACTCGAGAGCACGTTCACGTGGGCAACAAAGAATTGATCTTCAACCCTGAACAGGAAGAAAGTCCCGTAGCCGTCAGCGCGAAGCCAGTTGGAATGATTTTCGCAAAACTGCTTTATCTGGTGCTGTGTCATACACAGCTTATCCAGATCGGTTCCAATGGAGCCGAACATTATTGCATCCTTCACGAGCTCATATACCTGCACCTGCGTTTCTTCGGTTGCAACCCCCGCTTTGTCGAGTCCCCATTTTTTAAAATCGGAGTCAATATACGATGGAAATGTTTTTTTGGCTTGTGCCAAGGATTGTTTGCCGTCGCATTTGCCGATGGTGATGGTAACGCCTGCGGAGAGCAAGCGGAGGATTTGGCTAGGTACAGCCTCTTGAATCACGAGCTCATTGCGAAGAAGACGCTGAACGCCTTCCATACCGCCGAGCATGTTTACAACGGCTTCCATTGTGCCCCAATCCATTTTTGCATATTTCATGACATTCTCCTTCAACTATTAGTTGCGGTTTACTTACCCCTATTAGAGGCAAGTGCTATGTCCGATAGTAGTCATAGCCAGGAAAAGCCTATATTTAAGCTCCTTTTGGCTATGACTACTATATATTCGCAAGTGACTATCAAAGAACTAAAACAAGTATAGCACAATATTGATACTTTTGTCAAGCCCCACTAGAATCCCAGCTTCTCCTTCACGAGAATCATCCGCTACTTTGCCAAAACCTGCGCCTGCTTGGTCACTTCTTGAATGGCTCTCTTGATATCTTCAGAAACGTTTTTACTTTTAAAACCTTCGGTAACATCAAGCGGGATTTTTTGTACTGAGTCCACCGCGGAAAGCGCGACCACCCAGCTCGTGATGTCTTGCATGGGGTAAACATTCTGCCACCACGATATCCACGAGCGCACATCTGTCTGCTGTGCAATACATACAAGATCAAAATAGTCTTTGTACTCTTCTCTCCCGCATATCGCCGATAGCTTCATCACGGTAATATCTTTTATCCCCGCAATCCTAAAACAGTCAACGACATGCATCGGGTCAAGGAGAGTATCAAATCGCGAGATAAACGACACCTTCACTCCGTCAATCATGCACCACAATGTGTTCTTTTGTTCAAAAAGAATTTCCACTGAGGCTTCTGGGAAAACTTCGTTGAGTTGGCTTTTCAAAGCGAGTGTCTCAATCGGTTTTGAAATGAAGTAATCAAGGTCTACACTTTTTCTATGCCCCACACACAGAGCGAGTGCTGTACCTCCTGCGAGATAGTACGCGGGGTCAAGTTTTTCAAAAACGACACGCGCGACTTTCTGCATGGTGTCGGTAATTGTTTCATAGTGAATGGTCATGACAAAAGAAAATTTTTGAGATAGAAATATTTTCGCGGTGAAATGCTTGTCGGCTTCATTTTTTCAAACACTTCCTTTACTGTATTTTTGCCATACTCGCGCATTGACTTTATGATAAGAAAAATACCCCCGTACGAGAGGACGCGCCCTATGATAAAATCCGCGGGGAGCATGCCGATACGTTCTGCATCAATATCCCACAACACTTTTTTGAGTTCTTGGGTAGTCATAGGTAACTATAGTATACCACACCGATACGCTTACTTCATCTACATCCAAAAATTCAAAATCGGCGCATTCTGCATTTACTGCATTCTGTCGGCGGTTGTTTCAACGGTGTTGTTTGGGTTAGGTGTGTCAATATATAAAAAATTTGCAAAAATTTAGCCCTCCGATTTATCGGGGGGCTAAGGACTAAGGGTCGAGGGCTTAAAGCCCGAAGGTTCAAATTACCAAGGTCGTATTAGTGTGTTTCGACGCATTCTTTGCTTTCTTGACGCAGTCAGTCGAAACTCTACTGCTGGGCAAGGGCTCTCTTTTTCTGGTATCATACGCCCATGCGCAAAACAATATTCGTCATTTTTATCTGTTTATTTATAGCTGGCTCGGCAAGCGCTTTTTTTGCATTTTCGCGCACAATTCATCAAGACGGAAAGTCACCTGAATCACTAAGCATCGCTTCATTGGCCTCCACGGCATTTCATGTCATGACGGATTCATCTCAACAGTTGAAGGGTCAAAACGAAGATAGGATAAATATCCTTATTATGGGGCTTCCTGGGGAAAATAATGACGGACCCGACATGACCGACACATTAATACTTGCAAGCATCAAGCCAAGCACGCATGACCTTGGGCTTATATCGATACCACGAGATTTACTGGTGCGTGTTCCGGGGCAAGATTCTGTTACCACAAAAATAAATTCGCTTTATCGCGATAACGGAAAAAACCCTGCACTATTAGAGCAAGCAATAGAAGATATAACAGGACAACGCATTCATTATTTTATTGCGCTTGATATAACAGCACTTGCTCAAATTGTAGAATCGCTTGGTGGGCTGAATGTATATGTTGAACAAGATATCTATGACTCGGCCTTCCCTACCGAAACGCATGGCACCGAAATATTTTCTGTACAAAAAGGGTGGCGCTATTTTGACGGGGAAACCGCACAAAAATATATTCGCACGCGCCATTCGGCAGGAGGAGACTTTGCGCGCATGCATCGCCAGCAAGCAGTTATTGAAGCGCTACGAAAAAAAATATTTGGGCTTAATATGCTTTATGATTTTCCAACTATTATATCGTTATATAAAACAATCCGTTATCACGTACACACCGACATCGACAATTCTGCAATGCGCCCATTCTACGACATTGCGAAAAAGATTAGCTATGATAAAGTACGCTATGTAGCTATCGACGGAGATCCTGCTAATCCCGATGCACTATTAAAAAGTGCAACCGTAACATTAGGAGAAAAAGAAGCTTTTGTTCTGGAGCCAAAAAAAGGAAGTTTTGATTATATGGACATACAGGGCAGTGTGGCACATTTATTTGATAATTAAATAACAAGCAATCAGGATTCCCCTGAGAAAACTGTCTCGCAAGCCGAGTTCGCATGGTGCGCTTTCCTGTCATGCCCCAAGGAACCGGCTGTTCGCTTGCTCCTGCCGCCCCTTGCGAGCCTCGCCTTTGGCGGGCGACAAGCGCCAGCCTTGACCTCTCGGCATCAAAACTTTTCCTTCGGAAAAGACCGAGCTTTTGATGCCTGCGAGACATTCCTTGAGTCACAACAGGAAAGCGCGTGTGATAGCGTGTTTTCTCAGGGAAATCCTGATTGCTCACATACACTATGTATCTTATTGTCGGACTGGGAAATCCCGGCCAAGAGTACGAAAAAACAAAACATAATATAGGAAGAATAATCGCGGAAAAATGCGCGGCAAAGAACGACTTTGCCGAATTTACATTCGATAAAAAAGCCAATGCGCTTGTTACACAAGGCAAACTAGGCAAGGAGAAAACCATTATTGCGCTTCCCGAAACGTTCATGAATAAATCCGGCATGGCCGTAGGCGCGCTTGCTTCGTATTACAAAATCAAACCCGCAAACGTTTTTGTGATACATGACGAAATAGATCTTCCTATCGGGAAAATGAAAGTATCATTTAACAAAAACTCCGCAGGACACAAAGGCGTAGAACACGTCTCGAAATATCTCAAAACCATCGAATACTGGCGGATACGCATTGGTATCGGCCAAAAAAAGAAAACAAAAGACGCGATGGAAGTTGTGCTAAAGAAATTTTCCGCCAAAG
>CAYVXI010000049.1:0-11084 GCA_964455595.1 uncultured Candidatus Saccharibacteria bacterium
GCTATCAATGAGAAATATGACACCCTGAAAAAAGACGGGAAAACAATCGACCCTGACACAGGCAAGCCTATCGCGGAAGCGCGAGAAAAGAAAATGGCAGACCTGTATAGAAAGGTTAATATTGCTGGCGAAGATTGGGACGATGCCATTATAGAAAATGATTCTAGTTTCATTAAAGAAATGATTAAATACAATGTTTTGACTGGGGAGAAATTCAAGCAAGCCCAAAGAAGCGGAAATGTTGCGATTATAAAACAATTCAGGGAATACATGAAAAACCCAGGGGAAGAATTGAGACACGAAGATAATGCAGCGTTCAGAAACTGGCTTAAATCCAGTCCTGCAAAAACAGTTGTGGGAGATTATAGCGAAAGCGTAAAAGCGTATGAACAGACGCCAGGAAACAAACCTAAAGTGGGGGCGCAGAAAAACACAAAAGCACCGTCAGAAACAGACGCGGATAAATGGGGGGCAGATTTAGGGGGACAGAAGAAAGAATGGGAGGCAAAACGAGGAAACAATAAAGAAAGTAATAAGGAAGAAAAAGAATGGGAAGAAGAGGATTAAACAATGAAATAAACCATGCAAATAATTTCTCAAGAACAAGTAAATAAACGCTTTCAAATGCTTCCGGAGTCCTTGCAGGATGTTCTCTTTTCGGTACAAACAGCAGATGCTATAAGGAAAGCGTGTATATTGCGGGAGGCGGAAGAACGCACATCTATAATTGCGGAACTTACAGGACGCGTTCTTCTTGGCTATTTGCGTCCCGAATTGTTCGCGCAAGAAATCCAAAAAGAAACAGGAATAGAAGAACTGAAAGCGCAACATATCGCACACGACATTGATATGGAAATATTTTCCGAAGTCAGACTGGAGCTTAAAAAATTATACCCACCGACAATTCTAACTCCTAATGTTCAGAATCAGGGTTTTTCGCGTGAATACGTAGCTGAGGCACCTGCTCCTGTTGCTAAACCAAAATATGTCATTCCCATTCCGGAAAGGTTCCAAAATAAATCATTCCCAGGAATGACATCGACCGCCTCAAAAGAAGAAGCCCCGACAGCCCCTCCTGCGCCTGCCGTTCCTGTTGTTTCGCCCGAACCCCTAAAAACAGAACACGCCCCAATTCAACAAACTCCAGAACCAACGCCAGACTCACAACTAGAAACAAAAACCCTCGAAACCAAAAATGTGCTTGTTGAAAAAAAGTTTGAAAACGTTGTAGCGGAAAAACCAGCTCAATCAATTGCTCCTGATTTACAAAAGCAACCTCAACAACACACAACATCTACAGCACCCAAACTGGGAGAAAAACCAACTCAATCAACTACAAAAATTGCACAAACAGTAGAGCCCACTGGTATCAAAATGAGTCCTGTTGTCCCACTTCCTACATTTATTGGCTCTCGTTTTCAACAACAATTGTCAGAAGATATATCTGTAGATTCGGATGAAAAAATAAAAGAAATGGCATCAAAATTCACCACATCAAGCACCGCTCAACCTAAACCACCACAAGAACGCGCATATAACGAACCCGTGGATACGGTTAAAACACCAACCTCGGTCGATTTATCGAAATTTTAGACAGTAGCTTTTTGAGAATGTCTTATGGGTCGGGTGCGGAATTAGAAACTCAGCTGGAAATATCCAAAAGGCTTGGAAAGACAAGAAATCTTGACTATGCTAAGATAGACGGGCTACTGATAGAGATAATGAAGATGCTGAATACAATCATTAACAAACTAGGAGTTCCCCTGAAAGCTAATGAAGCTGAAAGCTAAAAGCTACCCCCATGAAACAATTCCAAGTTCCTCAATTTATTGATGTTGAAGATAAGATTTTAGGGCCTATCACCATGCGCCAATTTTTTATCATGCTCATCCCTTTTGGAACGGCAATTTTATCTTATTTTATTTTTAAAATGCTTGCTGCTATCATTATTACCATTCCAGTTACCATAGGTGCGGCAATTTTTGCATTTTATAAACCATACGGTATGCGCTTCTCACGTTTTTTTTCCGCATTTCTTACATACAACCTTAAACCAAAAATGTATATATGGAAAAGGGAAGTGGCTTCTCATATCGTCTTCACTGACAAAAGCGGTATGGCAAAACAACAACAGGGAACGTTAGAAGAAAAACGCTCCCGTTCACAAGGATTAAAAAACATTAAAGGAGATGTGGAAACAGGAAGTTCGTATAAAGAAGAAGTTGAGTAACAAGAAGCAAATTCTATAGTATGCCCGAAAAACTACAAGCACAAGCAACACAGCAACTAGTCGACATCGAAGCAATACGCGAAAGCGTTGCTATTTTAAAAAGCGGTGAAATGCGCGCTGTTTTAATGTGTTCATCGGTTAATCTAGCGTTAAAGTCACAAGACGAGCAAGACGCGCTTATTTTTCAATATCAAAACTTTCTTAACGGCTTGGACTTCTCTGTTGAATTTGTTGTTCATTCTCGTAAACTTAATATTGTTGACTATATTAATGGGTTGCGGGAAATGTTGAAAACCCAAGAAAATGAGCTTTTGCGAATCCAAACAGAAGAATACATAGACTTTATTCAAAATTTTGTTGGAATGCAAAATATTATGTCTAAAAATTTTTATGCCATCGTACCGTATAATATCATCGGTGCGGGAAAGAAAGGACTCGCTGACAGATTGTTTGGCGGTAAAATAGAGTCGTTTGTAAAAATGTCTGACGAAGAATTTTTAAAACATAAAAACCAACTGTGGCAAAGAGTGGAAAACATTATTTCTGGCATGCGTTCGTTTGGTGTTCGTTCACTGCCACTTACCAATACAGAGTTGATAGAATTATTCTTTGATCTATACAACCCCGGTGAAACAGGAAAACAATTTTTGTTATCTGGTGAAATACAGTGAAATCAGGTTTTAGGTTTCAGCTTCATTAGCTTTTAGAGTATGATGAATACATATGTAAAAATTTCTCTAAAAGCTGAAAGCTAACGAAGCTAAAAGCTACCCTTATGGCAACTAACCTACAATCAAACATAGACCTGGAAATGCCGGAGATCACGCAGGCAGCGGGATTCAAAGACATTGTCTCGCCTTCTGCTGTTTTAATAGACAGCAGATACATTCAGTTGGGCGACAAATTCTTGCGCACACTGTTTTTGTATTCATATCCACGATATCTCAACACTAATTGGTTCTCACCAGTTATCAACCTTGATAGATTTTTCGATATTGCTATTCATTTTCATCCGGTAGATACCGCCACTGTCATGAAAAAACTAAACAAAAAAGTGACTGCGGTGGAAGCACAGCTTCAGGAACGTGAAGAAAAAGGTTTAATTCGTGACCCTATTTTGGAAACGGCTTTACGAGACCTGGAATCTCTTCGTGATTCACTGCAACAAGCGACACAAAAACTATTTAGACTAGGCGTGTATATTACGCTTATTGAAAACAGCATTGAACAACTGGATAAAGCAGAAAATGAAATTAAAGGTATTTTGGATGCCCGTATGGTGCTGACAAAAAACGCAAACTTCCAACAAGAAATCGGCTTTATGTCTACGTTGCCTTTGGGTCAAGACAGGATGGAAATTCATGCCAACCTCAACACCAGTCCCGCTTCTACGCTCTTTCCTTTTGTATCTGCAGACTTAACGTCGAATAAAGGTATTTTGTATGGTATAAACCGTCACAACAACAGTTTGATTTTGTTTGATCGATTTTCATTGGAAAACGCAAACATGGTTGTGTTTGCAAAGTCTGGTTCTGGTAAAAGTTACACCGCCAAACTAGAGATATTGCGTTCATTAATGACAGGCACCGACGTTATTGTTATTGACCCAGAAAATGAATACGAATATCTTTCCGAAACAGTCGGTGGCGCGTTCTTCCGTATCTCGCTGAACTCGCCCAACCACATTAATCCGTTTGATCTTCCCATGCCATTAAAAGACGAATCTCCCGCTGATGTTTTGCGTTCTAATATTATTAACATGGTGGGGCTGGTGCGCCTCATGTTGGGGGGCTTAACACCCGAGGAAGATTCTATTATAGATAGAGCGCTTGCGGAAACATACGCATCAAGAGACATTACCCCAGAAGTGGACTTTGCCAAAGCGATACCACCCACCATGTCTGATTTCCATGAAATCTTAAAAAGCATTGCGGGTGGCGCGAGTCTGGCGGTGCGTCTGGAAAAATATATAACTGGAACATATGCGGGTTTTTTAAACAACCAAACAAACATTGATGTCAAAAACAAGCTGGTGGTGTTTTCCATCCGCGACATGGAAACCGAACTGCGCCCTATCGCGACATATCTTATTATCCGCTACATCTGGAATCTTATACGTTCAGAATTGAAGCGCAGGATTCTTCTTGTGGATGAGGCGTGGATTATGATGCAACACGAGGATGCCGCATCGTTTCTCTATGGAGTCGCAAAACGTTGCCGTAAATATTATCTTGGGTTAACAACTGTTACTCAAGATGTTGCCGACTTTATGCAATCGAAATACGGCAAACCCATTATCACCAACTCGTCTATTCAGCTGTTACTGAAGCAGTCTCCCGCAACCATAGACATTGTGAAAGAGACGTTTAATTTGTCCGATGAAGAGAAATATCTTTTGCTGGAGTGTGACGTGGGGGAGGGTATTTTCTTTGCGGGGCTGAAACACGCGGCCATTAAAGTCATCGCCTCGTATACGGAAGACCAGATAATCACCTCTAACCCGGAACAGTTGTTGGCAATTGAAAAAGCGAAGAAAGACCTCGAAAACGTTTAATATGTGCCTTGTGTTTGGTTTCAAGCTTTACTATTTATGGTATAATTATGGGGGATGAGACCACAAACGAAGAAGAGGGTGTTCGTGCACAGAGTTTGCGTCGCGAACGAATAAAAACAAATAGATCTGAGTCATTGCAGTTAAAAGGAGCAGAAAAGCTACTTGAATTAATTGAAAATGGCCACAAAACGACCGCTATTTTAATTGCTCTGGTCCTTGCAATTATAAGTGATTTTGCCGATTTATCACTCATTCCCGCCATCCCGATTGTTGGTGATTTTCTTGATATAATTACCGGGGGGATTCTAACTGTTTTCTTCTGGCATATTGGCGGGTTCATTAAATGGAAAGTACGTTTTATTCAGTGGGGCATGACTGCTTTTGAATTACTCCCTTTTGTATTAAACGATTTATTTCCTAGCTTTACCATTGGGGTTTTGCTCGCCTGGCATATTATCAACAAAGAAGCAAAAAACGCCGAAGAACAAATGGAAGCGCTTGGACTAAACATTGAACAACTAGAAAAATTAGAAAAAGAACAATACTAATGAAACGTTATTTTATACAATTTATGCCGGTTATCGTGGGTGTTGTTTTTACGTTTGTTTTATTTACAGATGTAAACGCCCAAATTGACACGGAAACACCTGTTATCCCAAGCGCGCAAGACATCTCTAATAGTCTAAATCTTGATCAATTTTCTGCGCCATCAGTCGATATTATTATTTCCGCAAGTGGCGTAATAGGTACTACTGCGGCGCTTTCGGCAAAAACAAACAATATCAGCGACAACGCATCTGATTTTCAATGGTATTTAGATGACAGGTTACTATCTTTGCAATCGGGGAGAGCGCGCGCAACGTTTTCATTCACAACCACAAAACAACTTCATGTGGTACGTCTTGTTGTTACTGAAAGTGGGCAAATCGTAACACAAAACAGCGTATCAATAAGTTCGTTTAGTGTCTCTCTGGTGTGGTCAGCAAATACATTTATTCCCGCAGAATACGAGGGAAAGGCGCTTCCTATTGTGGGAAGCACCATAACATTAACCGCTATTCCGGATATTCGCGGTGAAAACCCTGAAGACCTGCTTTACACATGGTATGTCAATTCTGAATCGCGCGTGCGTAGCGTTGCAAACGAACAAAGTCTGATTTTTCACATAACCAGAAATGTATTGTTTGTGCCTGTTGTGGTAGAAGTCAGTAACGCAAGTCAGTCTATAATGGTTCGCCAAGCAGTAAACATACCCGTAATGCGTCCTTCGGTTGTTTTGTATCACGCCGATGAAAACTCAACCACTCTTTTCTCAGGTGCTTTTTCATTGAGTCCTGGAGAGAAAGCCAATGTGTACGCACAACCATATTATTTTCACATCCAACAAGCAAGCGACCTTTTGTATCATTGGCGCTTTGCTAACACTAATGCAGAAGGGGAACTTCCCGACCCAAATATCCTAAACCTTTCTGTTCCTGAAAACTCTGGGCTAGGCGAAACAACACTGTCTGTTTTTGTTGAAAACAGAGCCATACCAGGGGAACAAACAAAAACCGGGCTTCCTGTAACCATATTATAATGAAAAAGAAACTTTTGCTTTTTATGTTTCCTGTCCTTGGCGTGATGCTGTTTTTCGCGCTGTCCGCGCATGCGACGCTTATTGAATCTGGGCTTCCCGGCGGAGGGCAGCCCGATTTATTGAAGCCTGGCGACACTATCGCCTACACCCCCGCCCAATATATCAGGTATCTCTATCTTTTTGTTATGGGCTTTGTGGGAATTGCCGGCTTGGTAACGCTGGTTATCTGGGGAACTGTCTGGACTGCATCGGGTGTGATAGATAAAAAAGCCATGGCGATGGACGGGATAAAAAACACGCTTATAGGTATTGGGATAGCGTTAAGCGCGTTTGTTCTTTTAAACACAATTAACCCTGACTTAACTATAATTAAAACTCCGACACTGGACCCGATAACGCTAAAGACAAAGACTAACCAAACTGGGTGCGCTGTGGGAGTTACCGACGCAACTGTGTGCAAGTGGGTCGACACTGGTGCTTCGCAAACACCTACTAAAGCCTGTAGCTCTTGGAATAAAAACGCAAAATGGGATGGTTCTATAACTGTAGACAAACGTTGTTCAACGAGGCCTAATTTCATTGATATAAGTTGTTGTTATGTTCCTAAATAAAAAACCATGTCAAAAACACAAAAAATTCTATTAAGTGTAATCATAATCATCCTGCTTTCGGTAGGGGGGTTCGCGTTGTATTATTACTATTCCAAAAAGGCGCCGACAACCGTCAAAGGCCCGGAACAACCCGGACAGACCACTCTCTCTCCACAGCAAAACATTGAAGTAATAGACAGTAAACTAAAAAAGATAAGTAAAGCAGAAGCCATTTCTCCTGTTGCGAGCGCCGACGGGAAAAAGCTTGTGTATATCAGCAAAGAAGGTGGCGTGTTAGATTTGGATTTCACGGGGGAAAATGTTAAAGAAACAATATCAACGTTTCCTATGCAAAATCTCTTTAAGGTTTTGTGGTCTCGTGATCGCTCGGCGTTTGCCGTGGTATATGCAAATTCTGATGGAAGAAAAACATCGTATTATGATATAAAAACAAAACAAACTGCTATTTATAATTCTTCGATTTCTACACTTACTTTTTCAAAGACCGATGATAGAATAGCGTATCACTCCAAAAACGATTCACTGGGCATTAACGCTTTTTTTACCGCAAATCAAGATGGCAGTGCGCCACAGCAAGTTCTTGCCACAAGATTACAAGATGCACGTATAGAGTGGTTGGGAAATGGCAAGCTTGCCATATCAACCGCACCATCAGGCTTGGCACAAAACATGCTGTGGTTGCTCGACATAACAACCAAAAAAATGTCAGCGGTGCTTTCTAATGCAAATGGGCTCACGTTTCTTTGGAATACACAAGGGGACAGGGTCTTGTTTTCTCAAACAGGAAGTAATGGAAAAAATCTTATTCTTTCAACAACAAACCAAAATGGGGGTGAAATTAAAAAATTATCAATTTCTACGCTTCCGGAAAAATGCGTCTTTGCACAAAGCGACACTGTTGTATGTGTAGCTCCAAAAAACACACCCGACATAATCTGGCCCGATGATTATTATAAAGGGCTGTATGAAACGCAGGAGCAGGTTTGGAAAATTAATCTGGAAACAGGAAAACAGGACTTATTATATGAATTTTCACAGGACAAAAATTTTAATGTAACTTCGCCCGTGCTTTCTTTAGATGGGACATATCTCGCGTTTGTTAATAAAAACGACGGGTATCTCTACAGCCTGAAGCTTAAATAGTTTTTCATCCCGCAAGGAAAACCCAGTAGCTCAATCCGCTTCGGCTCTCCTGCGGAGCCTACGCTTATTCTCGCAACGGCGAGGTTTTGATTGGGGTCGCTTCTCGCTCCCAGTATAATCAAAACCGCCAAGCTCGCCTGCTCGAAAGATATCGCCATGGGGTTTTCCTTGCGGGATTCCCTTGTTTCGCTCGCGCTTTCCTGTTGTGGTCAAAAGAATGTCGCGCAGGCGCAAAAGCTTGGTCTTTTCTTTCAGAAAAGTTTTGCGCCGAGCGCCAAGGCTGGCTGACGCCGCAGGAGAGTCAGCACAGCCGGTTCTTTGGGACATGACGGGAAAGCGTGCCGTCTCAAGTGGTGCGTTTTATTTATTTCTCGCTAAAGCGGCATTGATAAAAAGCGCAAAATCCTCTTTTACAACACCTTTTAACATATACAGGGCAACTAGATATGTCGTGGCACCCACCACAACAAGCACAGCGAAGTTTTGGACAGGGAAAAGCCATAACACCGCACTCATAACAAACGAGGCAACAATGACCTTTTTAAGCACGTTTAATTTAGGGAGAAACCGAACTGTTTTATATATAATAATAAGCATACACAAAGAAACAAAAAGTTCTGTGACAGCAGTTACTAGCGCTGCTCCAATATAAGAAAAACGGCTAATAAAATAAAAATTTGCAGCGACATTAATAATGGCTGCGGAGCCATACGCATACATCACTGTTTTTTGTTTTCCTATGGCAATGATGGTACTGCCAAAAAGCGACCCCGCAAAAATAAACACAACGGCAACAAGTAAGATTTGTAAGGGCGCTACCGCCGCATCAAACCCACGTCCTGATATAATACGAATAATGTCTTGAGCGCAATACATTCCCCCAAAAACCAAAGGAATAGCAATGACTGCTAAAAAATCAAATGTTTTCTGAAAAGCAATTCGAAACAGCTCTTTATCCGACACATAATACTTTGAAAGAAGTGGCATAATCAAACCCACAAACATTGCAGGAAAGAAAATAATATTCTCTAGAATTTTATACGCCACACTGTAAACACCAACGTCGTGCGGGGAATGTAAAAAAGACAAGATCAGGGTGTCTCCTTTAAAATAAACCAGTATCATAATGGTCGAAACGGCAAGGGGCCAACTTTCATGAAGTAATGCAAAAATATCGTTTTTGTTGAAGATAAGCTGAAACCCTATTTCTCTTTTAACATAATAAAAAACTATGGAAAAATTAACTATTGCCCCTAACACAAACACCAGCAGGAACTCACTAACTGAGCCGTGCGTAACATATAGATAAATAACGGCAAGCAACTGAACAATGCGCGTGGCCACATCAGCAACGGCAGGAACAATGGTTTTTAGATGTTTTTGAAACACCCCCATTAAAACACTCGACAAAGAAAGGAGAAAAAAACCAACAGCCGCAATAAACACCCCTGTCTTTACCTCGGGGGAATATGGCATGAATTGTATAACAACAAAAGAAACCCCCAAAGTACACGCCAGAAGTATTCCTCGTGTCACAAACACAGAACCGATTATTTTTTTTTCATTTGCTTGGGGTTTGGAGATTTCCCGGGTCAAGATAGAATCTAATCCAAAATCGGCAAGCACTTGAAACACATAAAGAAACGCCAGCACAGTAGCGTATTGGCCGAATCCCGACACCCCAATTGTTCGAGCCATTAAAGAAAACGAGACAAGAGCAATGGCTCCTGCAGAAAAACGCCCGAGAAAAGAGATTATGAAATTCTGGGCTATTTTATGTTTTAGCGCATTCATAAATGGCGCCTTAATTAAGGGTTTTTTTGTTTTTTAAACACTATCCATTGTTGCGCAATGGTAAATAATGTTGTGGTAATCCAGTAAAGAGCAAGTCCAGCCTGTAAGGTATATGAAATTAATACCGTCATAACCGGCATCATGTAGGTCATTTGTTTGGACATGGTTGATGAAAAATCTCCTTGCATGCTTTTTTTCGTCTGTCCCTTAGTTTGTTGGTCAAGAACCATTTTTGATTGCCAAAACTGAAAGGCTCCCGCTAACAGCGCGAGAACGATATTGTGTTTTTCTGCTATATTAATAAAACCTAAAAAGATATTATTTATAGACCCTGGGTTATGAATAAAACTATAGAGATTATTTAAACTGTTTTCTTCAAATCCCGAGATAAACACCCAGTACAACGCAATAAGAATAGGTAATTGTACAAGAATAGGAAGGCACCCAGAAAAAGGATTTACTTTGTTTTCTTTGTACAGCGCCATTACGCGCTTCATCTGTTCTTCTTTGTTGTCTTTAAATTGTTCCTGTATTTTCTTTATCTGTGGTTGAATAGCAAACATTTCCTTCTGTGAACGAATGCCTTTTTGTGACACAGGATATAAAATAAAACGAATCAAAACCGTTAATACAATAATTGCTATACCAAAATCATAAAAAGAAACCGTTTGGTAAAGAACGATTAGAACGTTAAATAGCGGTTGATAAAGAAATGTATGAAAAATATAAGACATTGTTATTTGGTTACCGGATCATACCCTCCTGCGCTCCATGGGTGACACCTTGTGACACGAGCAACTCCTTGTTGCACTCCTTTTAAAACCCCAAAGGTATTTATTGCTTCAACGGTGTATGCGGAACAACTCGGGTAATATCTGCATTTATATTTTGTCGTTGTGTGTATGTTTTTAAATACACCGTGGTCCGGGGAGATTGTTTTTTGATATAATCTTATGCAAATAAGAATTGTTTTTTTCATTTTACTTGTATAAGCGCGTCAAGAACTGCTTTTTTAAACTCTTTAAAAGAAACATTACTACTTGGTTTTTTTATTATAAATACGTAATCATATCCTTTATAAAGAAACTGGGGTTCTTTTCTTATAATCTCACGGAGTCTTCTTTTTATCTTGTTTCGTATAACTGCTTTTTTTGATACTTTTGTGCTAACAAT